>CAYNOQ010000066.1:0-2143 GCA_964398855.1 uncultured Mariniphaga sp.
ATGAAAAAATTCAGATGAACGTGATGGGGCAGATCGGTACAAAAATGAACATGCGGGTGAACTACAACACTGAAGCCACCTTTGATTATGAAAATAAGATGAACCTTGAATATACCGGCGACGAAGATGAAATCATAAAGCGCGTTGAAGCCGGTAATGTTTCCCTTCCACTGAGCGGATCGCTGATTACCGGAGCATCCAACCTGTTTGGAGTGAAAACGGAGATGCAGTTCGGAAAACTTACCCTGACCACGCTGTTTTCTCAACACAAAGGCGAAAGCAAAACGGTTGAAACCGAAGGAGGTGCGCAAATTACCTCTTATGAAATTTCTGCTGCCGACTACGATGCAAACCGCCATTTTTTCCTGTCGCAATATTTCAGGGACAATTACGATAAATGGCTGCAAAACACAGCGGTTCCACTTTCGCCCATCTCCATCAATAAAATTGAAATCTGGGTAACCAACAAATCGAATAATTTCAATGAATCGCGCGACATCATTGCCTTTCAGGATTTAGGAGAGCACAATCCGCACATTTTCAACGATATTGCATCTTTTCAGGAAACCATGGGAATGCCCTATCCCGAAAATATATTTCCGCACAACGATGCCAACGGACTTTACCGGGAAATGACAACCACCTACGGCGATATTCGCATGACGCAGAATATCACGCCGGTTTTAGGGCAGCTCAGCCCCGGATTTTTAGGTGGTCAGGATTTTGAAAAAATTGAACAGGCGAGGAAGCTTAGCCCATCGGAATATTCTGTCAATGAAAGGCTTGGATATATTTCGCTAAATATTTCCCTCAACACTGATGAAGTGTTGGCTGTAGCATTCAGCTACACATCATCCGGGAAAATATTCCAGGTTGGAGAGTTCTCCACCGACGGGGTTGAGGCGCCCCAAACTCTGATGCTGAAACTGCTTAAAGGGACCAATCTTTCGCCAAATCTGCCAACGTGGGATTTGATGATGAAAAACATCTATAATCTGGATGCCTATCAGCTCACTTCCGATGAATTTGTGTTGGATATTGTATATCAGAACGACTCCACCGGCACCTTTATCAACTATCTTCCTGAAGGACGGCTCAACGGGCGTATTCTTCTGGAAGTGATGAATCTCGATAAGTTGAACAAGCAGCTTGACCCCTACAAAGACGGACGATTTGACTATATTGAAGGAATTACGGTGAACTCCAACCGGGGCAGGATAATTTTTCCGGTGCTGGAACCTTTTGGGAAGCATCTTGCCGATTCTATTCAGGATCCGGCGCTTATTGAAAAATATACTTTCCAGTCGCTGTACGACTCCACACAGGTTTTTGCGGAACAGGATGCAGAGCACAATAAATTCCGGCTGACCGGAAGCTATAAAGGAGCTTCCGGCTCTGATATATCCCTTGGAACGCTAAATCTTGCGCGAGGTTCCGTGAAGGTGAGCGCCGGCGGGCGCGAGCTGATGGAAAATGTGGACTACACCGTTGACTATACGCTTGGCAGCGTGAAGATTATCAATCAGGCGCTTTTAGAGGCAGGAACGCCTATTCAGGTTTCAACCGAAAGCGAAGACCTGTTTACCATGCAGCGGAAAACGCTGTTGGGCACACACGCCAATTACGCATTTTCCGACAATTTCAATATTGGGGCAACGGCGCTCTACATGCAGGAAAAACCGCTGACGCAAAAAATTGATTACGGAGATGATCCCATAGCAAACCTTATGGTGGGGATGGATACCCGCTTTTCAACGCAGAGCAAATTGCTGACAAAAGCGCTGGACGCGCTTCCGTTTTTCAGCACAACCACTCCTTCAACCATTGATGTGGAGGCGGAAATTGCGCGTCTGATTCCCGGACATTCCAAAGTTATTGACAAAAGCGGGAATGCCTATATTGACGATTTTGAAGGAACAAAAACAACAATTGACCTGAAAGCAAGGCAATCGTGGACACTTGCCAGCACACCGCAGCATCAGAGCAGCAGATTTCCGGAAGGAAACTTGATTAATCAGTTAGAATACGGTTTTAACAGGGCAAAATTAGCTTTTTATATCATCGACCCGCTTTTTCTCAGAAATACACCGCTCACACCCGACCATATTCGGAAAAATCCCGATTTGCAGTCGAACCACTTTGT
>CAYNOQ010000066.1:2243-10933 GCA_964398855.1 uncultured Mariniphaga sp.
GAATTCTGGATGATGGACCCCTTTGTTTACGATACTTTGGGGTTGCACAACGGCGGTGAACTCTACTTCAATTTAGGTGATATTTCGGAAGATATTTTAAGGGACGGGCGCAAATCTTTTGAGCAGGGCTTACCCACTTCGGAAGCTGTTACCAACGTTGATACGACAATCTGGGGAAGGGTATCCACCCTTCAGTCTCTGGTGAATGCCTTTGATAACAATCCCAAATCCAGAAAATTTCAGGATATTGGTCTTGACGGGCTGAACGATGCAGATGAGCAGCTTTTCTTCAAAGATTACTTAGATAAGCTCAAAGATTTGGTTTATGCTGATGTTTTTGATAAATATTACAACGACCCTTCGTCCGATAATTTTAAATATTACAGAGGGTCTGACCATGACCGGAATGAGGTTGGTATTCTGGAGCGCTACAAAAACTTTAACGGTCCTGAAGGAAACTCGCCCACGCCGGAAATGTCGCCCGAAAGTTACCCGACTGCTGCTTCGTCAATTCCCGACATGGAAGACATCAACAATGACAATACGCTGAATGAAAACGAGCGTTATTACCAGTATCGGGTAAAAATCCGGAAAGAGGATATGCAGCTGGGAAACAACTACATAACAGATATTAAAGAGAGTAATGTGCAGTTGAAAAACAACCAGATTGGAACGGTAAAATGGTATCAGTTTAAAATTCCGGTGCGTGACCCCGACGAGGTTTTTGGAAACATTCGCGATTTCAGGTCAATCCGGTTTTTAAGAATGTACCTGCACGGTTTTGAAGATCCGGTAATTCTCCGGTTTGCCACTTTTGACCTTGTCCGCTCCAGCTGGCGCCGCTACACCCGCGATATTGGCGAGCCGGGTGCAGTTTCTGCCAATGCAACCTTCGATATATCTTCGGTGAATATTGAAGAAAATTCCAGCCGTTCGCCTGTGAATTATATTTTGCCACCCGGCATCAGCCGCGTTATTGACCCGTCGAATCCTTCGCTCCGGCATTTGAATGAGCAATCTATGGTGATGAAAGTTACCGAATTGGAGCAGGAGGATGCGCGTGCTGCATACAAATCTCTCTATATGGATTTCAGAAGATATAAAAAGCTGAAACTGGAGGTTCATGCCGAACAGATTCCCGAATATCCGCTGAAAGATGATGAGCTGCACTTCTTTATCCGTATCGGTTCCGACTATAATTACAACTATTACGAATATGAAATTCCTTTGGCGCTGACACCGCCGGGGCGCTACAACGGCGATATTGAAAGCGACCGCTATATCGTGTGGCCCGATGAAAACCGGTTGGATATTCCACTTGAACTTTTCTCCAATCTGAAATTGGAAAGAAATGCCGATATGCGCATGGCAGGTTCAACAATCGGAATTCAGGATATTTATGAAAAGTCACACCAGGGCTGGAATAAGAACAAAAACCGGGTGAAAATCAAGGGAAATCCCAATTTGGGGAATGTCCAGGTGGTGATGATGGGTATTCGCCACAAAAAAGGACAGCTGAACACCGGACCCAAAGGGGTGGAAGTGTGGGTGAACGAAATGCGCCTTTCCGATTTTGATGAAACCGGCGGTTGGGCTGCAAATGCCCGCGCCACAACCCGGCTGGCAGATCTGGGAAGTGTTACCGTTGCCGGGCGCACACGCTCTGCCGGTTTTGGAAGCCTCAGCCAGAACATCAACAGTCGCGGGTTAGAAGATATTCACGAAATTGACGTTGCCACGTCCATTGACTTAGGACGTTTCCTGCCCGAAAAAGCAGGAGTCAGGCTGCCCATGTACTACGGCTATTCGCGCAGCGCACGGAATCCGGAGTACAATCCGTTAGAGCCGGACATCAAAATGAATAAATCGTTGGAAAGTGCCGGCTCCAGGCATGAAAGAGATTCGCTGAAATTTATTGCGCAGGATATTGTTACGCGTAAAAGCTTAAATTTCACCAACGTCAGGGTGGAACCACAGCGTCAGCAAACCAAAGCGCACATCTGGGACCCGGAAAATTTCTCACTCTCCTACTCCTACAACGAAATCTTCAGGAGAAATGTTAATACCGAGTTTAATGTGGACAAGACTTACCGCGGAATGTTCTCCTATAATTACAGCAGTCGCCCCACATTGGTTGAGCCGCTGAAAAATGTCGGTATGCTGAAAAAAGGTCCGTTGAAGCTGATTGGCGATTTTAATTTCTATCCACTGCCCACTCAGATTTCATATCGCACTGATCTTTCGCGGCGATACCATGAAACCCAGAACCGCAATGTTACCAATCCGCAGTTTGTTTTGCCTGCCACTTATGAAAAGGATTTTTTATGGAACCGTTTCTTCGATTTGCGCTATGACCTCACAAGGTCGCTGAAATTTGATTTCTCTTCGCGGGGAACTTCACGGATTGATGAACCAGAAGGGCGCATTAACCGCCACATGGATGATTATGAGCTGAAACGCGACTCCATTCTCACCAATTTGTGGAATCTTGGAAGACCGACTCTCTATAACCACAATGTGAACATCACTTACACGCTGCCGTTCAGCAGGTTGAAATCGCTCAATTTTATCACTTCAACGGCAAGGTATCAGGGAACTTACGACTGGCAGGCGGGACCAATCACCGCAGACACCATCCGGTTGGGCAATCGGGTACAGAATTCGCGGAATATTCAGCTTACCGGAAATGTTAATCTGCAAACCCTTTACAACAAAGTTCCCTATTTTCAGGAGCTGAATAACAAATTCAGAAGAACCGGCAGCAGCCGCTACAGCCTGAACCGCCAGACTTCCGGCGGTTCCCGTGCACAGCAGCAACAGGATCAGCAACCACAGAAGCTGGAGCAAACTTTTACGGGAAATATAGCTCTTGCGGCAAATAAGCCGCAAACCATAAGCCACAAGCTGAAAACACGAAAAGTTAAGGTGATAGTAACCGATGCCGATGGCGAAGCGGTTCGCGGACGGGTTAACATCGTTGATGTCAACAATATAGAATTTACGCCGTTAGCCGACGGCGGACAGGGGAGCATTACCGTTACCGGAGTTCCCGGCGAACAGTCATTCCTGAAAGATGTTCTCGACCTGACTACCCGAATTTTAATCGGAGTGCGCACCATCTCAGTGAGTTACAGCCTGAACGGCGGCACCGTGTTGCCGGGATATCTGCCCCAGCCCACGCTGTTTGGCGCCGGAACTTATCATCCCGAAGTAAATATGTTCGGTCGTGACTTAGGTGCCGGCTTTGCACCGGGCTTGCCGTTCCTTGCCGGATGGCAGGACTACAGTTTTGCACAAAGAGCAGCAAGAAGCGGATGGGTTACCACCGACTCCACCCTGAACATGCCCTATCTTTTCAACAAGAATGAAAGAATCAGCGTGCGCACCGTGTTTGAGCCGCTACCCGACCTGCGGATTGATATTACGGCAGATCGCTCCATGTCAAAAAACAGCAGCGAGTTTTACAACTACAATCCGGCATCGGGCAGTTTTATTGCCAACAGTTTTACCGAAAGTGGAAATTTCAGCATGTCAACTTTTACCTGGGGAACAGCATTTTTTGCAATGGGCAAAGGCGAAGTGCACCAGTCAAAAGCTTTTGAAAATTTGAAGGAATATCGCGAAATTATAGCCTGGCGACTTGCCGGAAGCAGAAATTCCAACAGCGGAATCGGATACGATCCAACTGCCGTAAATCCTGAAACCGGCTTCCCGGACGGGTATGGACCCAATTCCGTGGAAGTGCTGGTGCCGGCATTTCTGGCAGCTTATCAGAATAAAGACCCGAGAACCATTTCGCTCGACCTGTTTCCTTCCGTAAAATATATCCGCCCCAACTGGCGAATCCAATATGAAGGTATGGTTTCAAAAATTCCCGGACTGAACCGCATTATGCAGTCGCTGAATTTCACTCACGCTTACCGCTCAAGCTATAATGTGGGCTCTTTCATTACCAACCTGAAATATCAGGCGCAGGAAGACGGGTTCAGCTACGTGCGCGACATTGCAAACAACTTCATTACGCCGTTCGATTTCAATTCGGTGAGCATTATGGAGACATTCAGCCCGCTTATCAATATGGATATTATGTGGCATGGCGATCTCACCACGCGCGGAGAAATCAAGAAATCGAGAAATCTCACGCTCTCCTTTGCAAACAATCAGATTACCGAAGTGCTCAGCGATGAATATGCAGTTGGCTTTGGCTACCGTTTTACTCAGATGGATTTGATTATCAAGACAAAAAGCTCTCAGCAGGCTTATTCCAACGACTTGAATATCAGGGCAGATATCTCATATCGAAAGAATAAAACCGTGTTGCGGAAAATCGTTGAAGGCAATGACCAGATTACTGCCGGGCAAAGTGCATTTACGCTGAAAACCACTGCCGATTATATGCTCAGCGACCGTTTTCAGCTGCGTATTTTCTTTGATAAAATACTTAACAATCCGTTTACTTCCCTGTCATTTCCCACGTCAAATTCAAATCTTGGGGTAAGTTTCCGATTTACCTTGGCACAGTAAAAACTTAATGTTTATTTTTAGGCATATTTTTTTATAAACCGTTATGGATTTAAGTTTACTGAATTTTGACACTCCGCCTGATGTGATTAACCGTGCGATAGACCAAAGTCTGGTCGGCAATCTCGGGATTGAAATAACCGCAACGGGAGACGGATTTGTTGAAGGTTTTATGCAGCTTTCCGAAAAAAATTGTCGCCCAGACGGCATTCTGCACGGCGGTGCAAATCTTGCCATGGCTGAAACCCTTGCAGGTTTGGGAAGCATGTTAATTATCGATATGAAAGAATACAACTCGTTTGGTATTCAGGTTTCCGGAAATCATATTGGCGTTTTGGCGGAAGGAAAAGCTTTTGGCGAAGCAAAAATTATTCACCGCGGAAACACGACACATATCTGGAATGTGGATATAAAAAGCGAAGAAGGCAGATTTTTGTCGAGCATACGGGTTACGAACATGATTGTTAAAAGAAATGCGTGAAATAAAAGATTTAGCCGACTTCATTGATAAGCTGCTTTTGAAAAACTGCCCGTTTGCGTTGTGGACGCATCCCGGAAGCAAATCTCCCGAAATTCTGATTTCCGACAAGGAAAATATGGTTTTTTCCACACAATCCAATAATCTGAACAGCATTGAAGGATTTGCGTTTGCCCCTTTTGAAAATGGAAAAGAGACTCCTGCAATCGTGTTAAAACCGGTTATATACAGAAAAGGGATTCAGGAGATTTTTAAAATCAACATGGATGAACTTCCCGAACAGCCGGCTGAAAATATTGAATACTCTACTCCCGATTTTATTTCAAAAAATGAATATATCGCCGATGTTGAAAGCGCTATTCACGAAATGAAGCGCAGCAAACTGGCAAAAGTTATCGTATCGCGCCTGATTTCATTTCCTAAAAAAAATGAAACCACAGGCGAAGTCTATGCGCAACTGTTGAAGCAGACGCCTAATGCTTTTGTCTATCTGGTGAATATTCCCGGAAGCCGGGAAAATTTTCAGGGCGCCGGACTTTGGATGGGCGCCACACCTGAAGTTTTGATGTGCAATGAAGGGAAAGCTGTGGAAATTATGTCGCTTGCCGGCACGCAGCTCCGCCAACCGGATAATGACTATTCGTGGCATACCAAGGAGATTGAAGAACAGGCATTTGTATCCCGCTACTTGCTTGACGTTTTTCATAAGTTCAATATTTTTTCTTACACCACGCGCGGACCGGAAACTTTGGAAAGCGGCAATGTGGCGCATTTGGTTACAAGCTTCCGGTTTGCTGCAAAAAAATTAGATTCTAAATTGGGCGAACTTGTTGCCGCCTTGCACCCAACCCCCGCGGTGGGCGGTTATCCCAAATTGCGGGCTGCCGCATTCATCTCAAAAATTGAAAAGCACAGTCGCCGCTACTATACCGGCTATCTTGGTCCATGGAAACTGAACGGCAAATTGTCATTATTTGTAAATTTGCGCTGTATGGAAGTCCGGGCGGAACGATATATTTTATATACGGGCGCCGGAATCACCTCCCGCTCCGTTCCCGAAAAGGAGTGGGAAGAGACAAACCGAAAGGCAACCACACTGCTTTCGGCGATTGAAAAAGTGCAAAGCCGATGATTTCAGACAAAAAACATATCCGGCAGCTTGCATCAATTCTTCATGCACGGGGCATTGAAGATATTGTGATTTCACCCGGTTCACGCAACGGACCGCTGATTCATACTTTTGTTAACAGCGGAAAATTTAACTGTCGGAGTATTGTTGACGAACGAAGTGCAGGCTATTTTGCCCTTGGGTTGGCTCAGGCGCTTGGCAAGCCGGTTGCATTGGTTACCACTTCGGGAACGGCTGTGCTCAATTTAGCGCCGGCAATGGCGGAAGCATTTTATCTGAATGTCCCTTTAATAGCTTTGACTGCCGACAGACCCGGTTATTGGATTAATCAGGGTGAAAATCAGACTATCCGGCAAAACAGGGTTTTCAGTGATTTTTTTAAAAAAGCGGTAACGCTCCCATTGGAAGAGTCGGAAAAAGAGCTTTGGCACGCCGGACGTCTGATCAATGAAGCGCTGAATGCCGCAACGGATAAAACACCCGGTCCAGTGCATATCAACATTCCGCTGGAGGAACCGCTCCATGAGTTGCAGAAAGCAGAACTGCCGGAAGTGAAAATTATCCGGCTCACAGAAATAAAGCGAACTTTATCCGAAAATGAGCTGGAAATATTGCTGAAAATTTTCAATCAGTCGGAGAAAGTACTCGTTCTTGCCGGGCAGACTAATCCCGATTCCCGGCTTGAAAAGGTGCTGGCTTCATTTGTTGAAAAAACAGGCGCCGTGATTTTACATGAGCACTTGGCAAATCTGAATAATTCGCTGTTTTGCAGTAATGTAGAACTACTGATTGCTTCTTTGCACGACAAAATCAAACCAGATTTTCAGCCCGATCTGGTTATCAGTTTTGGAGGTGCTTTTGTTTCCGGGAAACTGCGTCAGTTTTTGCGTAAAAACCCGCCAAAAGCACATTGGCGCCTTGATTTGTCCAATCAGCATTATGATACTTATCAGTCGTTGACCCAGCTTGTTGAAATAAGACCAGCTGCCTTTTTTGAACAAATATTACCACACGCACTGCCCAAAAACAGAGATTTTTTGGAGCAGTGGAAAGAGATGGAAAAACGGGTGAATCAATTTCAAAATACGTTTGTATCAAATACGAAATTTTGCGATCTTTCTGTTTTTCAGCAAATTATCAGAAATATTCCAAAGGATTCGGTTTTGCATCTGGGGAACAGCTCTCCGGTGCGTTATGCAACGTTTTGCGAAGCAGCACGACAAGCGAAATATTATGCAAACCGCGGTGTCAGTGGCATTGACGGCTCGCTCTCGACAGCTGTTGGTTTTGCATCACATTCCAAAAAGCTGAATACAGTCATTCTGGGTGACCTATCCTTCTTTTATGATTCCAATGCGCTATGGAACAGCTATGTTGGTTCTAATCTTCGCATTATTGTTATTCACAACGGGGGTGGAAATATCTTTGGCATGCTCAAAGGACCTGACCGTTCAGCAGCATTCAATTCATTCTTTTTTACCGAAAATAAGTTCAGTGCAAAAGGTATTGCCGAAGCTTTCGACCTTGGCTACCTGAAAGCTGAAAATAAAGAGGAATTAGATGCGGCGCTTCATAAATTTTATGCGCAGGATGTGCAGAAAGCGCTCATTCTCGAAATTTTTACGGATGCCGGAATAAATTCCGAAGCTTACCGCAAGCTGTTTGCTGAGATTGAATCTTCAAATTGAACAAAATTGGAATGGCATCTCTTTTATAATCAATGTTGTTTAAGGCTTAAAGCCGTTAGCAGAAATCCTTTCAGGATTTTTCTTTTTTATTAATTTACAATTACTGCAAGATGAAAAGCACACGAAACTGGGAAACCATCAGGGAATATGAAGACATTTTCTTCGATTATTTTGAAGGAATCGGAAAAATTACCATCAACCGAGAGCGCTATCGAAATGCCTTCCGCCCGACAACGGTGAATGAAATGAGCGATGCGCTGAATATTTGCCGCGAAGATCAGCGGATTAATGTAGTAGTTCTCACCGGCGCCGGCGACAAGGCTTTCTGCTCCGGCGGCGACCAGACGGTTAAGGGCAAGGGCGGATATGTGGATAAGGATGGCATTCCGCGCCTGAATATTCTGGAAGTTCAGCGCCAGATACGTAGTATGCCAAAGCCGGTGATAGCTATGGTCAACGGCTACGCCATTGGCGGCGGACATGTGCTCCATGTGGTTTGCGATATTTCCATTGCAAGTGAAAATGCGATTTTCGGGCAAACTGGTCCCAAAGTCGGCAGTTTCGATGCCGGGCTTGGTTCATCCTATCTTGCCTCTGTTGTGGGACAGAAAAAAGCACGCGAAATATGGTTTATGTGTCGCCAGTACACGGCAGCAGAGGCGTTGGAAATGGGATTGGTAAACAAAGTGGTGCCGCTGGAAAAACTGGAAGATGAAGTGGTGGAGTGGGCAATGAAAATGCAGGAACACAGTCCGCTGGCATTGCGTATGCTGAAACTGGGACTAAATGCCGAACTCGACGGACAGGTTGGCATTCAGGAGTTTGCCGGAAATGCAACCCTGCTCTATTACCTTACGGAAGAAGCACAGGAAGG
>CAYNOQ010000066.1:11033-14696 GCA_964398855.1 uncultured Mariniphaga sp.
TTGCTGGTTTTATTGGGGATTGAAGATTCCGATACGGATGAAGATATTGAGTGGCTGGTAAAAAAGACAGTGCAGTTGCGCATTTTTAACGATGAAAATGGCGTGATGAATCTTTCGGTGCAGGATATTGACGGAGATATTCTCATTGTCAGTCAGTTTACTTTGCACGGCAACACAAAAAAGGGGAACAGGCCATCCTATATCCGGGCATCAAAACCTGATTTTGCCATTCCCATGTATGA
Organism: uncultured Mariniphaga sp.; assembly: GCA_964398855.1. Taxonomy (GTDB): domain Bacteria; phylum Bacteroidota; class Bacteroidia; order Bacteroidales; family Prolixibacteraceae; genus Mariniphaga. Next base: position 11,276 of record CAYNOQ010000066.1, read on the forward strand.
AAAATTTATTCAAAAAACTGAAGAAACGTTGGGGAAAAAGGTTGGTACCGGAATTTTCGGTGCCATGATGGATGTTCCTTTAGTAAATGACGGACCCGTAACGCTGATTATTGATTCAAAACAGAAAGACTTTTAGCAGTGGCTTTTCGCGGGAATAAACCGATTGATTATGGCAAAAGAAAATATTTCGTTAGCTGAAGTTCAGCAACAGGTAGATAACTGGATAAGAACCACCGGAGTACGTTATTTCAGTGAGCTGACAAATATGGCTGTGCTGACAGAAGAAGTAGGTGAACTGGCGCGCGTTATGGCACGAAAATTTGGCGACCAGTCATTTAAGGAATCGGATAAAGACTATGAGCTTGACGATGAAATGGCAGATATTCTATGGGTGCTTGTTTGTCTTGCCAACCAAACCGGTGTGGATTTAACGGATGCTTTTCGTAAAAATATGGAAAAGAAAACCATCCGGGACAAAGAGCGTCACCAAAACAATCCGAAGTTGCATGAATAGTACTTGTTCTAAAGCTGAAAAAGCAGGCTTGGGCTAATTTACCCGGGTACTATTTCGTTTTCTCCGGGAGATAGAGCCAAACAATGTCGTGCATGGTATAGAGCAGATATTGTTCATTATAATTTACCAGAATCGGACTTGAGTGGTCGCCCTCCACAATCGGATTCCCGGGATATTTTTCCCAGTTTATCAAATCCTCTGAAACTGCCACATTGGAAGTCCAGATAGATTTTTTATCAGTTTTTACTCCTAAAGGAATCTCATTTCCATGATAATACATATAGTACCGTTCATTGTACTTTATAATTTGATTGGCGGCAACGGCACCGAAATCATATTCATCGGGTCCGGGTTTTAGTACAGGTTCATCCTGAATATTTGTCCAGGTAAGCTTGTCTTCTGACTTTGCCAGCCAGATTGCATCGTCATTGCGCTCATAAAACAGATACCACTGCCCGTTTTCAATCCATATCACAGGCGTGCCATAAGGAGCTGATACAGTGTCACCTTTAGTGGTGATGATGGTTAAATCACCCTGTTCACTCCAGCTTATTCCGTCTGGTGAAGTCAGCAGGTGAGCCACATCATTTTCTCCCTCCGCAAACATAAAATAGGTGCCATTATCCTTAATTACGAACATATCTTCCGTCCATTTTGAGTCGAAAATCGGATTGTCACTGTAGCGGCTCCAGTTTATTCCGTCGCCGGAAGTGGCATAACCTAAATATTTGGGATCATTACTGCCACCGACATAACCGGAATACCACATTTTAAAAATTCCATCTTCGTGCAGGATATATCCGCGTTCGCGGATTTTGCTATCCCAGGTTTCCGATTGGGTTCCGCTAAAAACGGGATTATTTTCATAGGGTTTAAAGTTTACCATCTCCGGGGGAAATTTTGCTGTCTCCTTTTTTGGACTTTGACAGCCAACAGCAATAAAAAACAGCGCAGAAATCAAAAAATGTAATGTTCGCATACCAATAAACGGTTTAAATGATTTTATAAAAATCAAAAATATAAAAATAGTGATGAAACATTGCAATTGTTGAATCATACCGGGTTGAAATATAAATCAGAGCTAAGAATTGAACAGGCTAAAATCCAATTCCGAAGCCTGATTTCCTGTAATCATCGATTTTTTTTTGCAAAAAGGAATTTGGAAAGAATAAGCAGTATCATTTTCAGTCAGATTTCACTGAACACTTCATTCAATATTCTCAACGATTTAATTTCCCCCAAATGCTCAAAATGGAGCTGATAATATTCCACCAGACCGGAAGTCAGAAATATCCGCAATGTTCTGGAAATTTTCAGTTTTTCCAGCTCATGAAGCTTCAGTGCTGCTATAATTCCAAGCGCTTCGGTTGCCTCCCGGTGCAGAAAAAAAGGGTGCGGAGGCTCCTGAGAAACCACCATCCCCTTACGCATGTCAAACACACCGGGAGCGACGGTTTTCGGGATTCCGGGTAAAAACCCGAGATATTCGGTGAGATGAAACAGAAACCAGAGATGAAAATTTGATTTTCCGTTTTCTGTCAGGTCAAAAAAGAGCAATGAATTTTGGATGAAATCAAAAAGTTCGGGATAGCTCTCCTCTTCCCGAAGGGTTTTGTTTAAAATTTCAGTAAGAAAAAGCGCTTGTGCGGACTTGGTAACATCATATGGAATATTCTGATAAACAGGCTGATTGCGTATTTCACGGATGCGCTGCACTTCGCGTGTATCCTTGTGGTAAAAAACAAGTTCTGTAAGAAATAGCGGCTGCAAAATTCCACGCCGACTTGCCTTCTTTTTTCCCTGAGAAATATTGAGCATAAACGCCTGTCGCCCGGACGACTTCGTGTAGATATTGACAATTACGGAGTTTTCGCCGTATTTGATTTGATGCAGAATAATTCCCTGAGTTGATATCAGCATTTTAATGGATAAACAGCAGTTTTTCAATGTGCGTTTCTTCGCCGAGCTTATCTGTGCAAAAAACAAGGTAAACGCCGGTTTTCACGCGATTTCCGTTCAGATTTTTGCCGTTCCAGACAGCCTGTCCGCCAAGGGAAGTGGTCTGATAGACCAGATTTCCGGTTATGTCGGTTATTTTTACGTCTGTACTTTCAACCAATCCGGTGATGGTTACCGGTCCGTCCCATGTTTCCCGCACGGGATTCGGATAGACATAAACATCTGAAAAAGCTTTTTGGGCAACAATGGCATCACCTTGATAGGAAACGATCCCGGCATAGGTTCCAATAAAAACTTCTCCGGTTTTCTCATTAATTGCTAACGATGTGATGTTGTCAGAAATCAGCGGGCTGTTGTCGGTTGTGAAATGCTGAATCTCTTTTTCACCGTTCTCGGAAACCAGATAAACACCTGAATTGCTGGTTCCCAACCATTTTCGGTTTGCTCCGTCAACGGCTATTGCCGTAACGGTTTCGGTGCCTAACAAACGGTGATAAAGCCCGTCATTCAGGTCAAGTCCGGGCTGAACGGCATAAGAACTTTCGCTCTCCCAAATCCTTTCGGGACTGGAATAGACGGCAACTCCTTTAGTGGTGCCTATCCAGATAGCGCCTTTCCGGTCTTCCGCAATCGATAAAATATCATTCATCCGGTTGAATTCTTCGTGAATTCCGTTGTTGAAATAGGATGTAACCGGCAGGCGTTTTTTCAGTTTCCCGGTTTTATCCACTACATAGGCGTCATTTCCGCGGGGAAGAACAATCCATTTGTCGTCATTTTGCGTAACCAACAAATCACCGATTTTATAGTTATTTGCCACTTCGGGCAGCGTGATGCTCTCCCATTTTTTGTCAGGTGTGAGCTTCAGCAGATTTTCTGCCACATGGGAATTAGTGAGCCACAGATTGCCTTCGGAATCGAAATCAAGTCCGCCAACCCAGACATACG
>CAYNOQ010000067.1:0-14485 GCA_964398855.1 uncultured Mariniphaga sp.
ATCAAACAGATAGCGCATGGTCAAATGGGTTAACGTCTGGCGCGCTCCAAAAGATTTAAACAGCGCGTTCATCTTCGGATTAAAATCCCCCACCCAACTCATCTCCATGTCGTTATACCATTTCTTCCTCAACATGACTTTTTTCAGCTGATAAAAAACACCCGATTCAATACCTAATCCCTGATACTTAGGCACTACGCCAAGAACAATCACCCTGCAACGTGTAATGGTCCTGATCTTTTTATAATAAAGCATCTGAAGCATTTTCCAAAAGTTCAATTTCCCGGTTTTGATTTTTCGTAAAATCTGATTCAAATCGGGGATCATCATAAAAAATGCTACAGGTTTTCCCTCTTTGTAAACAAACCAAATGAATTCTTCATCCAAAATAAACCGCGCCTGGGCAAGCATCTCTTTCAGTTCAACACTGCTGGCCGGTTTATAATTGCTGTGTCCGGACCATGCCTGCTTGTGAATATCAATAAAATCAGCAATAAATTTATCCTGATTTTTAAAGCGAAAATGCTCAAAGGAATATTCAGGTTTTTGGGCAACCCATGCCGCAATCTTCCAGAACCTGTCCGGCAGGTCCGGATTGGTTATATCCATTGAGTAGCTGTATTGTTCATAAAAGGTTTTCAGCCCGTAGCTCTCAAACAGCTTCCGATAATAGGGCTTATGGTACTGCATTCCAAAAGTTTGCGGCTGAAATCCGTCCACCAGTAAACCCCAGTAAAAAAAGTTTTCGCCAAAGTTTACCGGTCCGTCCATCGCTTCCATCCCGTTTTTCTGAAGCCACTTTTTTGCTGTGTCAAACAGTAAATTTACAACATTTTGGTCATCAATACTCTCAAAAAAACCAAAACATCCGGTGGGCTGCTCATAACCCGAAGAGTAACCTGCATCATAAAAAGCTGCAATCCGTCCGACGCATTCTCTGCCTTTTTTCACAATCCACCGCTGTGCGTCTCCTTCCCTGAACCTTGCATTGCTTTCGGGATTGAACATATTTTCGATCATCATCCGCAACAAGGGAGTGTAGTTGGCATCATTCCTGTAAATTTTATCGGGCAACCGGTGAAACTCCTCAATAGTCTCCTCTCCCGATACCTTTATAATTTCCATAAATGAGATTTTTTCATTTTCAACACCACGAAATTATAAATAAAGTGCAAAAAAAGGAACTGGAAAATTCCAGTTTCTTTTTCATGCTGAGTTCCCCGCAGACAGTAATCAGATTATCAATAGTCTCCTGTATTTACTCGTTATTTACAGACAAATAAGCAGTTTTTATTTCATTTCGGAAGCAGTCACATTTTTACACAAATTTAAAGAGCAGAAATATTTTTTCTAATTCACTTAACATATTTTGGGTTTAATATCTTTTTATCTTATAATTGCACCGTTAATCAAAAAAATAAAATTATGAAAAAATGCAACTTGTTTCTTGTATTGCTTCTTGTGTCTGCGTTTTCATTAAGCGCCCAAAACACCACTTTCAACAAAGGTGACAAAGTATTGAACTTAGGTGTCGGTTTAGGCAGTTTATACTACGTTGGTGGCTACTACAGCAACCGGATTCCACCGGTTTCCGGATCTTTTGAGGTTGGGGTTAAGGATGAACTGTTTGATGAAAACAGCTCTCTGGGTATTGGCGGCTATGTAGGTTACACCGGCGCAAAATGGGAATACATGGGATACGGATGGAACTATTCCAGCATCATTGCCGGAGCACGCGCTGCGCTGCACTACCAGTTTATCGACAATCTGGACACTTACACCGGATTAATGCTTGGCTATAATGTGGTCAGTTCCAAGAGCTTTGGAAGCTTACCCGATGTTTTTGGCAATAATGCTGCAAGCGGAATTGCCTACTCCTGGTTTTTGGGCGGACGTTACTACTTCAGTAACAATTTTGCCGGATTGCTTGAATTAGGTTACGGCATCGCCTACCTGAATCTGGGAATTGCACTCAAGTTTTAATAAAAAAACCAGCTCTAAACAAGCTGGTTTTTTTTATCCTTTTATCTTTCCATTTTCAATTCACTACCCACGTACTCCCCGAGTTCAGCAACTCATCCACCGTGCGAATTTTTGCCGATTTCTGTATTTCCTTAATCTGATCTTGCATTTCCGCGTCATAAGCCGGAGCGCCCACACTTCTTACAACTCCAAAAACCATGGGGAAATCGGGCAGTGCCATATTGATGAGCGCAAGATGCACTGACGGGTCAGGCTCGTGAGCATCGTGAACGAGCACATCATCCATGGAGACACCATCTTCGCCGATTTTTGCAACTTTCAGTCTGCCCTTAACCATAATAATTCCTTTCTCATTTTCTGCGCCGAAGAGCATCGGCTTTCCATGTTTCAGCACTAATTGCCGATCGGCACGGTGAGCGGGATCGGTCACCTCATAGTGAGTTCCGTTATTGTAGATTACACAATTCTGCAAAATCTCAACCACGGAAGCGCCTCTATGTTGCGATGCCGCATGAAAAATTGACTCGTTAAGCCTGATGTTGTTGTCGATGCCACGTGCAAAAAAAGTTCCTCTTGCCCCAATCACAAGCTGTCCGGGAATAAAAGGATCTTCGATAGTTCCGTAGGGTGATGTTTTTGTTTTAAATCCGCGCTCCGAGGTTGGGGAATATTGTCCCTTGGTCAACCCATAAATTCGATTGTTAAACAAAATGATATTCAAATCCATGTTCCTGCGGATGGTATGTATGAAATGGTTCCCGCCAATTGCCATACCGTCGCCGTCGCCGGTTATTACCCAGACATTCAGCTCAGGATTTGCCATTTTAACGCCCGACGCAACCGCAGCTGCCCTTCCGTGAATGGTATGAAAACCAAATGTATTCATGTAATAGGGGAACCTTGAAGAGCATCCGATACCCGAAATAATGGCAAATTTCTCTTTGGGAATTTCCAATGCTGCCATTGTTCTCTGAACTGCATTCATTATGGCAAAGTTGCCGCAACCGGGGCACCAGCGCACTTCGTTTTCACTTTTAAAATCCTTTGCAGTGTATTTAATTTCTGTCATTTTCAATCCTCTAATAGTTTATTAATCCCCTCTTTCAGCTCTTTCACAGTAAATGGCAATCCTTTAATCTTGTTGATCTGATGATAGGTAAAACCGGGAATCTTGTCGCGAAGATACCCTGCAAACTGTCCCAGATTCAACTCGCATATCACGATTTTCTTATAACGCCCGAATATTTCTTCCGTATTTTTCGGAAGTGGTTTTATATAATTAAAATGCGCGAGAGCAACATTTTTTCCTTCATCAAGCAGCCCGCTCACCGCACCAACTAAATGTCCGTAAGTTCCGCCCCACCCCACAACTAACACATCACCCTGCTCTTTACCGTAAACTTCAAGCTCAGGTACCAGATCAACTACTTTCTGCACTTTTTTTTCACGGATTTCAGTGTTTAACTGGTGATTTTCAGGATCGTGGCTCACTGCTCCCGAAGCATTCTTCTCAAGCCCGCCAATACGGTGCTCAAATCCTTCCATTCCGGGAAACGCCCACTCTCTGGAGAGCATCTCCTCATCTCTCAAATAGGGTTTATAGGCAGAAGCATCTTTTGCTATGCGCGGAGTGATTGACTGGAGTTCCGCCACTTTCGGTATTTTCCATGGCTCGCTTCCGTTTCCGAGGAATCCGTCTGTCAGTAAAATTACCGGCAACATTCGCTCAAGTGCAATTTTGGCTGCATAATAGGCATAGTAAAAACAGTCGGAAGGGGTGCTGGCAGCCAGAACCACAACCGGACTTTCACCATTTCTCCCATATAAAGCCTGAAGCAAATCGGACTGTTCCGTTTTGGTTGGCAATCCGGTGGAAGGTCCGCCTCGCTGAACATTTACAATCACCAGGGGCAGCTCAGCCATAACAGCAAGACCGATGGCTTCCGATTTGAGCGCTAATCCGGGACCCGAAGTTGTGGTTATTGCTAAGTCGCCGGTAAAGGCAGCGCCTATAGCAGAAGCAATGCCGGCAATTTCATCTTCTGCCTGAAAGGTCTTCACACCCAAAGCTTTGTTTTCGGATAATGTGGAGAGAATTTCTGTTGCCGGCGTAATGGGATAAGAGCCTAAAAACAGCTCCAGACCGGCTCTTTCGGCAGCCGCAATGAAACCCCATGCAGTTGCCTGATTGCCGTTGACATTGCGGTATGTTCCCGGTTCAATAGCGGCGGAACGAACGATATAGGAAGGTGTCAAATGCTGAAGCGTCATTCCGTAATTGTATCCGTCATGCAACGTCTTGATATTGGAATCGACAACAATCTGCTTTTTGGCAAAACGTTTGCGAATAGAATCTTCAATGTGCTCCAGCGGTCTGTTGAACATCCAGCAGACCAGCCCTAATGCAAACATATTTTTGCTGCGCAAAACGCTTTTATTATCAAGTCCGAAATCCTTTAGCCCTTCCCGTGTCAGGCTTGTGATCGGAACCGCAATGTTTCGCATGTCGCTCAGATTACTCTCAGCGAACGGATCGTCGGTTTTATATCCTGCCTTTTCTAAATTTTTTTCAGTAAAAGTATCTGAATCGTATATAATCGTTCCCCCGGGTTCCATAAATCGTGAGTTGGCTTTCACAGCTGCCGGATTCATGGCAACTAAAACATGAGCATAGTCGCCCGGTGTGGCTATCCGTTTTTTCCCAAATTGCACCTGAAAACCGGAAACCCCGCCAACAGTTCCCTGCGGCGCCCTGATTTCGGAAGGATAATCCGGAAAGGTTGAAATATCGTTGCCAGTCAAAGCGGTAGCATCCGAAAAGAGAGTTCCCGTCAGCTGCATTCCATCGCCGGAATCACCGGAAAAACGAATGGCTACTTCTTCCAGTTCGATAACTTTTATATCACCCATTATTAATGATTTTTGGTTGTAATCCTTTCATTTTTGTGTAAAAACGACCACTAAGCTATTAAAACAGAAGTTGAGAACGGTTGCATATTTGAATTCAATATTTTCAGCAAAACAAAAATAACCTTTACTTAACAAGCTGACAATGACAAGTCAAACATCTGAGCCTTTTAATATCTTTGAAAGAAATTCAGTTTTTCAGACAGTTATGGCGTTAATTAAAAAACTTAAAGGCAAAACTCCGGTCATCGGAAAAAATTGCTACCTGGCTGAAACAGCAACACTTATCGGTGATGTTTCCCTGGGAGATAATTGCAGTGTTTGGTTTAATGCGGTTTTGCGTGGTGATGTGCACTACATCAAAATCGGGAACAACACCAATATTCAGGACAATGCAGTAATCCACGCCACTTACCAAAAGTCGCCAACCAATATCGGAAACAACGTAACCATTGCCCATGGAGCAATTGTGCACGGCTGCACGCTGCATGACAATGTGATGATCGGAATGAATGCGGTTGTTCTGGATGATGCAGTGGTGGAAAGCAATTCGATTGTTGCTGCCGGCTCAGTGGTTACCAAAGGTACCGTTGTTGAAAGCGGAAGTGTTTATGCCGGTATCCCTGCAAGGAAAATCAAGGAAATCAGCCCTGAACTTTTAGAAAATGAAATCAACCGCATTGCCGGTTCCTACGGAACTTATGCAGGCTGGTATAAAGAGTAGCCGGTTTCAATGCACTTTTGAGAAATTTTATATTCCAAAGCACTACTTTCTAAATAAATTAAAATCTTTTTGTCAAAAAATTTCCGTTTTTCAAAAAGATTTTGTTTTTTCGTAATGAAATCTCATTACAAAACAGCAGAAATTATAAATGATTTTATGAAACCAACTTTTCTAATACTCGCAGCAGGAATGGGCAGCCGCTTTGGCGGGCTTAAACAGATTGAGCCGGTGGGACCCAACGGCGAAACGCTGATTGACTATTCCATTTATGATGCAATTCGCTCAGGCTTCGGCAAAATTGTATTTATAATCCGGGAAAGCTTTTCCGAAGAATTTAAAGCCCTATTTAATGCAAAGCTGAAGGGGAAAATTGAAGTAGATTATGTGTTTCAGGAACTGAATGCCCTTCCCGAAGGTTATTCACTGCCCGAAAACCGAACAAAGCCCTGGGGAACAACCCATGCAATTTTAGCGGCTAAAAATGTTATCCGGGAACCGTTTTGTGCCCTGAATGCAGATGATTTTTACGGATATAATGCCTGTAAAGCGATGGCTGATTTCTTGAAAACATCTTCCGGTTCAAGTGAGTATTCGATGGTTGGCTATAAACTGTCCGACACTTTATCTGACTACGGCACTGTTTCCCGCGGAGTTTGCAATGTGGATGAAGACGGGTTTTTGAATGCAATTACGGAAACCGTCAAAATTTTAAAAAAGGGCGGAGAAATTATTTCTATTGAAGCAGATGGGAGCGAAAAGAAACTCTTGGGAGATGAGAGTGTTTCCATGAATATCTGGGGATTCAAACCGTCAGTATTTCCACTGCTTGAAGAAAATTTCACCAATTTTCTCAAACATCATATTCACGAACCCAAATCGGAGTCATTTATACCTTCAGCAGTCGCTGACCTGATTACCGGCGGACAGGCAACCGTCAAAGTGTTGAGAGCGGACTCTCCCTGGTTCGGAGTAACCTATAAAGAAGACAAACCCCGCGTGGTTTCAAGAATAATCGAATTAATTAATGCAGGAGAATATCCTGAAAAACTATTTTAAACAATACTGCCATGAGTTATGATTTGAAAGAAATTGCAAGCCATTTTCAGCTTGAAGGAAAAGTAAAAGAGGTTTTTGCACTCGGGGAAGGTTTCATCAATGATACTTTCATAATAAAAACGGAAGATGATTCTCCCGACTATATTTTACAGCGGAAAAACAAGAGAATTTTTTCACCGATTCCGGCGATGATGGAGAATATTCAGAAAGTTTGCAGCCACATCAAGGCAAAGGTTGAAAAAGCAGGCGGCGATCCCATGCGCGAAGCGATGACGGTTATCCCCGCCAAAGACGGGAAGCTGTATCACCTTGATCAGGAAGACGAATACTGGGCTGTGAGTCTTTTCATTGATGACACTGTTGCGTATGAAGCTGCCGAAACTCCGGAGCTTGCCTACGCCGGTGGAAAAGGAATCGGAAAATTTCAGACATTGGTTTCTGATCTGAAAGAGCCGCTTACCGATATTTTACCGGGCTTCCACAATATCCGTTTCCGGTATGAGCAGTGGGATGCTGTTTTGGAGAAAGACCCTGTCGGGAGGAAAGCGGCGGTAGCGGAAGAGATCGAATGGATTGAAAGCCGACGCAAAGAGATGATGGATTTCTGGAAACTTGTAGAAACCGGTGAAATTCCAACCCGCGTGAGCCATAATGATACGAAAATCAACAATATTCTTTTTGACAAAAAAGGTGAAGTACTATGTGTCATTGACTTAGATACAGTTTTGAGCAGTACGGTTCTGAATGATTTTGGCGATGCAATCAGGTATTATACCAATACCGGTAAAGAAGATGACACCAATCTTGAAAATGTTTCGATGGATATGAAGATATTCACCGCTTTTGCGAAAGGATATCTTGAAGAAGCAGCTTCATTCCTGACAGAAAAAGAGTTGGAATACCTTGCATTTTCAGCAAAATATATCACTTACGAACAGGTTCTGCGCTTCCTGATGGACTATATTGACGGTGACAATTACTACAAAACAAAATCGGAAGATCACAATCTGGTTCGCACACGCGCCCAGTATAAACTGCTGACCAGCATTGAAGAGCAATTTGAAGAGATGAAGAAAGTTATCGAAGAGTTAGTTTCCATGCAAAAATCGTGAATCAGAGCCGGACGGTTTCGGCATTCACTGTCTGACCTAAAAACAGGGCTGCTTTTCCGTTGAAATTTTCGGCTGCCTCGGTGGTTTGAAATTTTATTCTGCCATTTTTGGACAACTTCGACTCAATTTCCGGATGGCGGAAAAGATAGTCCTGCAATTTTTCGGCAACAATTTCTCCCTGCTCAAGAATTCTGATATTTTCAGGAACAAACTTCTTAATCTGATTGATTAGCAAGGGGTAATGAGTACAGCCCAAAATCAGGGTGTCAATATTTTCATCTTTTTGAAGAATATTGCTGATATTTTTCCTGACAAAATATTCAGCGCCACCGGAGTCAATCTCGTTATTTTCCACAAGCGGAACCCAGAGCGGACAGGCTTCCTGCACCACCGACTTCACACTTCCGCCCGCCCATTTTTTCAGCTCAATGGGATAGGTTTCCGACTGCACGGTTCCCGGTGTGCCCACCACACCCACATGCCCGTTTTTTGTGATTTCACTCACTTTTTCCACACTTGGGCGAATCACACCCAGCACTCTTCGTTCGGGTGCAATCACCGGCAAATCCAACTGTTGGATATTCCGGAGCGCCTTTGCGGAAGCTGTGTTGCAGGCAATAATGATTAACGGGCAATTCTGACTGAACAGATATTTTACCGCCTGCAGCGTATATTCATACACAACGCCAAACGACCGTGTTCCGTAAGGAGTGCGGGCATTGTCTCCTAAATAGAGAAAATCATAGCGGGGAAGCGCGCGCACCAACTGTTTCAAAACAGTTAGTCCGCCATAGCCGGAATCAAAAACACCAATCGGGGAATTTTGCATAATTTTGAAATGTCTCCTTTTCTTTAGCGTTCAAGAACCATGTTGTATGCCACATCATAAAACCTGCCCAGATTTGACCAGTCGAAATGGAGAGAAGCCTCCTCACTGCGATACCTCAGCGCAATGCGCTCACGCCGGCTCATATTGACAAACCGCATCATTATATCGGCAAGGTCATCGGCTGTCCGGTCAAAGTCCTTGTGTTTCCTGTCGATGATATACATTCCCAGTTTTTCGTTTTCAAGAATATGCCTGCTGACGTAATCTCCAAAACCGGCAAGGTTGCTTGTAATTGAAGGCACACCGCTGGCAAGACATTCAAGCGGAGTGTATCCCCATGGCTCATACATGCTGGGAAAAATACCCAGATGGCACCCCCGCACAAACTGGTTATAATCCATCTTAAACAGGGGATTGGAAGTGGAGATAAAATCAGGATGGTAAACCACTTTTACTTTATCTTCTCTCTGATTAATCAGGTTTGCCTGACGAAGAAAATTGAGGATTTCATCTTTGGAATCATCAACAAGCGTATGGGTAACGATTTTTGGCAGCTGATTGGTTCTCCAGGTCTGCACATTGCGCCTGAGCTTAAGTTTCAGGTAATCATCCACCATATTGCTCAAATCCGGGAAAGCGTAGCCCTGACTGTTCGACGTAATTTCCGCATACAACCTCCGCCCTACCTGCTCTTTTATTTCATCGCAAACTTTGTGAATATCGTCAATCATTGCTTTGGAATGCAGCACCGTGGGATTGAACGTATAAAAAGGCTTTTTAGTAATGAAAAAGGCGATAACGGTCATTTCGGAGTTTGCCTGCTTCATTTGCCAGTTGAGCCTGGCGAGCGCTTCAAGAGTCAGGTCAAATCCCTTGTTGTGGTATTCATACCTGCCGGAAGTGAAAAAGTACAAGGTGTTTTCAAGGTCGAAAGAGTAGCTTTGGAAAAAATGCCCCATCACAAACTCGTGAATCTCCTCCTTGTAGGCAAGATGCTGGTTTTGAACCTGATGAAGCACTTCAAACCGCTGAATATTCAATCCGTTCGGGAGAATCTGATCAGGTGTTCTCCCTAAGAGATGTGTACATTCCCTACCCGTCAGCTCGCTTACGGTGGTAAACAGATGTGAGCCGTGCGCAGCGGCACGTTCTATCTCAACAATGGGTTTGATGTTGAAATTGACTGCCTCCTTTTCCCAGTTGTAAAAAGGAAGATGGTCATAAAACATGTTGTCATTCATTGCCAGATAGCGCCCCAGAATTGTGGCGTGCGTTGTAAAAACAATTTTCACGTTCAGATTTTCCTTGCGGATTCCCGGAATAGCCAAGCCGGACATCCACTCATGAAAATGCGCAATGATTTTGTTTGTACAAATTTCAGTGGTGCACAGATACTTCAAAAACTCTTTAACCTGAAAGCTGAAAGCAGCAACTTTATCAATCAGCTCATCCTGCGCAGGCAGGGAAATATGGTAATCCTGCCAGGCAAAATGTTTGATTTCGCCTAACTTGTCAAATACTGAATAGGGATTAAAGAGTACCACGTATGGTCTGCCTGAAACCGTCCACTGTCCGTAGTGAACATCAAATCCTCTCTCCTGCATTTTAAGCACTGCTTTTCCCACGGGCGTGGAGAAATCGGTTGCGGGATCAAAATGAGCCGCTGCCTGCTCGGCAAAGTAGGGACCGATAAGGAAATAATTTTCCTTTCCCCATTTCTCAATTACAGAAGGCACTTTAGAGCGGATAACGGTATAAATTCCGCCCACCTGATTGCACACTTCCCATGCAATTTCAAACAACATGGTGTTGGTAGGAATTTTCACTTCCTGTAAGTCTTTCGCAGAATCAGTTGTTTCCATAAATCAAAGTTTGGATGATTGACAATTATAGTTTGAATTCCCGTTTTAAACAACAAAAAAGCAAAAAAAAAGCCATCTGTTCTGAAACAGACGGCTTTTTTCTCCTTGAGGAATAATATTATTTGATTCCTAACTTCTGTTTTACCATGGGCAGAATGTCAACACTCTGGTTTGACTTGTAAAGTACAACCTGTGGACCCACATCAAACACATAAATCAGCCCCTGCTCTTTGGCAACTTCCTCAATTGCAGCTTCTGCCTTATCAAAAACCGGAGACAGCAATTCAGCCTGCTTCTGCTGAAGCTGCTGCTGTGCCGACATCTGGTAATTCTGAATACGCTGTTGCAGTTCCTGAAGTTCACCAATCTTGGCATTCCTTCTCACCTCTGATGCTTCCTCTCCCAGGTTCTCCAGCTCCGTAAGCTTCTGCTGGTAGTTCTGCTGCATCTCTCCGAAAACATCTTCGATTTCACCCTGAAACTTATTAAATTCCTCTTCGGCGGTAGCTCTTTCAGGCATAAGCTGAACCAGCGCCTGAAGGTCTATATGTCCGAATTTCAGGTTCTGTGCAGAAGAAGATAAAGCAAAGACTGCAAATAAAAGCAGCGCAAATGTTCTCACTAAATTTCTCATAGTCAATGTAGTATTAAATTTTTGGTCACAAATATAATTATTAATTATTTATATCCGAGTTTTTGTAAAACCTGATCGCTGAGATCGTAACGGGGATTGGTAAAGAACAGCGTTGTGCCGTCTGCCTTGTCAAAAATTACGGCATAGCTCCCTTCGGTTGCAATCTCCTGAACGGCGGTGAATACATCATCCTGAATGGGTTTCACCAGACTTTGGCGCCTTTGGTACAAATCGCCTTCTGGTCCGAAATATTTGCGCTGCAACTGCTTGTAATCCTTTTCCTTGGAAATAATCACATCTTCGCGCTTGCGCTTCATGTCTTCAGACAACAACACACTTTCTGCCTGATAATCCTGATACATTTTTTCAATTTCAGCATGTATGGACTCCAGCTCTTTCTGGTACTGTCCCGAAAGCTGATTCAACTGATCCTGCGCTGCCCTGAATGAAGGAATATTTTCAAGAATGTATCCGGAATCGATAAACCCATATTTCTGAGCAACGGAAATTCCGCTAAAAGCGAAAATAATTGCAAGTGTTACTATAAATTTTTTCATGGCTGAAATTTTTTTATTAATGCTGGTGTCTCTAATATCATATTTTATGCCAAATATATAATCATCAGAATTGCTGACCGATAACAAAGTGGAAATTACTTTTATGGGCGCCGGAATTATTGGGCACTTCATCAAATCCATATCCCCAGTCGATTCCCATCAGTCCGAACATAGGCAGGAAAATTCTCACGCCAACTCCTGCCGAGCGATGAAGCTTGAAAGGATTATAAGTTTGGAAACTCATGTTTGCATTACCCGCCTCTAAAAAGGTCAGTGCGTAAATGGTGGCGCTCGGTTTCAGCGTTACCGGATATCTCAGTTCCATGGTAAATTTGGAATACATTTTTGAACCGCTTGTGGGCGGGCTGAGACTAAAGTCCTTATATCCGCGCAACGAAATGTAGTCAGCGCCATAATAGTTATATCCCGACATTCCCGAACCTCCCACGATGAAGCCTTCAAACGGTGAAAGGCGGTTGGGGTCAAAATAACCTAAAAACCCGAGCTCCACTGCTGTACGCAACACCAGATTTGTATTGATTGTAAGCGGATTATATACCTGCCCTTTAAACATCCACTTGTGGTATTCAATAAATTTGTATTTCTCTTCATTGGTTACTTCCGGCAAACCGTAATCTTTACCGGTTAGCCAGGAATAGGGCGGTGTCACTTTTAAAGTAAGGGTAAACTGGGAACCGCGGCGGGAATAGAGCGGATTGTCCACCGAGTTTCTGCCAAAAGCGGTTTTAAAGCTTAAATTGTTAAATGTGCCGTTCACCTGACCGGTTTCGTCGGCAAGAAAGTAAAAATAGGAGCCCATGTTGCGAAGCAGATAATGTTCGAAAGCCAGCTCGTGATACACGGTAAAATAGTCATCGGGGAAAGAGAGTCGGTATCCGTACCCCATAGCCAGAGCAGTGGTTTCCCAAATCTGATCATTCTCCGCATTAGTCCCTTCCGAATCGTAATTATAGGAAACCTGCGGATAGCCGCCATACATACCGCCATAACCATAAGGATCGTACATGCCGCCATATCCGCCATACATACCACCATATCCGCCATAGGGATAACCACCCATGCCATAACCACCGTAATAGGGATAGCCGCCCATACCGTAACCACCATAGCCATAGGGATCGTAGCTATAGTTCTGATAATATTTATTTGCGCTGAAATTAATCCTTGAGTGGGACAAGCTCATGGAAAATGAGTTGGGCTTTTTCCCGCCTAACCAGGGTTCAATAAATGAAAGGCTGACTGTGCGGTAATATCTTCCACTGGTTTGATAACGAAGGCTGAGCGTTTGCCCGTCGCCGGTAGGCAGTGGTCTCCACGCCTCCTTATTCAGAATATTTCTTACGGAAAAGTTTGCAAACTTCAAACCTACCGACCCCACAAACATCCGTGCTCCCCAGCCCCCGGAAAGTTCAATCTGGTCATTCGCTTTTTCTTCCAGCTGGTATTCTATATCCACCGTTCCGTCCTCCTGTTTTGGACGAATATCGGGATTTATCGCCTCCGGGTCAAAATGCCCGAGCTGTGCAAGTTCCCTCACGGAACGGATTATCTGCGTTTTGCTGAACAGATCGCCGGGATAGGTTCGGATTTCCCTGCGCGCCACATGCTCATGGGTTTTTGTGTTTCCCGTAATGATTACATTGTCGATGGTAGCCTGTTTCCCTTCACGAATGCGCATCTCATAATTGATGGTGTCATTTTCCACATTCACTTCAACCGGCTGCAGGTCAAAAAAGAGATAACCCTGATCGAGATAGAGATTGTTCAAGCCCTGATCGTTATCGAACAACCGTTTTTCAAGCACTTTCTGGTTGAAAATATCACCTTTGCCAATCCCTAAATAGTTGGTGAGATATTCTCCGGGATAGACTGTGTTTCCAACCCACTTAATATCTCCGAAATAGTATTTATCACCCTCATCAACCCAAACTTCAACATTCACTCTGGGCTTTTTCTTTTTGCCCACTTCAACCTGATACAATGTATCGTCAAGAATTATGGCATCGCGAAATCCCTTTTCGTTAAATTTATCGATGAGATTTGCCTTGTCGTTTGTAAATTCTTCTTCAAGAAATTTTTTCGTGCGGAAGAAATTGCGCAGCTTTTTTGCATTGGTTTTCTTCATCGACCGCTCCAGCACTCTGGTTGCAACCTGCTCATTCCCGTGAATAATCACATCATTCACCTTCACCTTCACCTTTTTATCCACGTTGATATCAAGAATCACACTGTTATTCTGGGTGGTGTCGTCGCGCTGAACAATTTTCACCTCCGTGTTCAGAAAACCTTTGGCAAGAAAAATATTCTTGATGGTTCTTTCGGCATTATTTATCTGATTGTCTGTAATCTGACTGCCCTTGAGCAACAACACCTTCTCATTGATATCATCCTGTTCCGATTTGCTGACTCCCGAAAAATTTACATCGGCAAGGCGCGGTCGTTCCTGCAGGTAGATATCTATCCAGATGTCGTCGCCATCAATTTTGTCGGCTGTAATTTTCACATCTGAAAAAAGCCCCTGTTGCCACAGCTTTTTGATGGCATTTGTAATGGATTCGCCGGGAACGTCAATAATCTGCCCGACAGACAAGCCGGATAATTGCAGGAGCACATTCTGGTCGAGATAGCGAATTCCGGATATCTGAATATCTCTGATGGTATATTTTCGCGGACTGGAGTAATAAACCGAAACATCGGTGTCATCAGTTATCTGCCCGATAACCTGTGGTGTGAATACAACAAATAAAAATAAAAAAACTATCAATAGCTTTCGCATTCTGTCCATAATAAATTAACTAAA
>CAYNOQ010000068.1:0-13939 GCA_964398855.1 uncultured Mariniphaga sp.
TATTGAGCGTATAGGAAAATTGCTTTAGATGTCCCGAAATCATGATGTCGGCTTTGCAGGTTGCGTATGTTTCGGGTTGCAGTTCTTGCCCAAAAGTATGTATCCTTACACTTTTGTTTCGCTCTTTTGCCACTTCCAATATCTGCTCTTTTGCCAGGGTTAATATACCTCCTGTGCCGCAAGCTCCATCATAAATACTATATGATGAGTTTTCTATTTTGTCAGCTATGGGCTTTACGGCTAAGTCTGTCAGTAAGTGCACATAATCACGTGGTGTGAAGTGCTCTCCAGCTTCTGTTACATTGTGTTCTTCATTAAACTTTCTAAGCAACTCTTCAAACACGGTTCCCATCAGGTGGTTGTCAACCCCTGGCATAACCTCATTTCCATTTGCATCCAAAATGGGTTGTATGCCGAGATTGATAGATGAATCGGTAAATTTGTCAAGGATAGAGCCAAGACGATTATTTTCGGTTAAGTTGTCAATTTGTTGTTTAAACTTGAACTTGTCAATAATATCGTGTACATCTCTATTAAATCCATCTAAATACTCCAAAAAGTTCATTTTCAATCGTAATGGATTGGTTTCAGAACTCAATGTTTTCATTGTAAACCTTGAGGTGTTGTAAAAAGGATATTTTGTAATGCTTGTTAGCACTGGTGCCTGATTGGTTATTTTTAATTCGTCCAAATGCTCTTTTTGCTTCAACACAGCATCCTTTGTTGGTTCTAATAATATATCTAATCGGCGCAATACCATCATCGGGAGAATCACCTTTTTGTAATCACCTTTATTAAAAGCATGCACAAGCACATCATTGGCGATATTCCATATAAAAGATACTAACTGGTTGAATTGTTGTTGGTTGTTTTGCATTGAACTGACTATAATTTTGTTTTAATTTGTAACTGTCCCTTTTTTTATTCAGTGAATTTTTAGAGTACAAACAAAGATAAAAAATAATTGACAAACAAAAGAGGACACAGATATGAACTTACTTACAGTATTTTAACCTGAAAAGAAATAAAACTGATAGTGTTAAATCCGAGTATTAATTCAAAAAATAAGGTATTCACAGGGCATAAATTTTACTGTTTCAAAAAATCAAACCATATAGTAAACCAGATTGTTGAAACAAGCACAGACAATATTTTTTTTGCAACTACGAAACAGGAATTATTCCTAAATCAATCCAACATAATAATGTAATTTTGCACAATTTATTTTTGGATTCACTGCATTAATGGAAACCGAACAACCACATATTTACAGTTGGGGGCGTGCAAAGCGCTACAATGATTTTTCGGGATATTTCCGAAATCTGTTTACCGAACGTGTACAAAAAGTTTCCGTTGATGCCGGCTTTACCTGTCCAAACCGCGACGGTACAAAGGGGTACGGCGGATGCACCTACTGCAACAACAAATCTTTTAAACCCAACTATTGCAACCTGAATAATTCAGTAAAACAGCAGGTTGAAGAAGGGATTCAATTTTTCGGTAAAAAATATAAATCCATGCGCTTTCTTGCCTATTTTCAGGCATATACCAACACTTGGGCGCCGTTTGAAGATTTAATCCCGCTCTATGAGGAAGCGCTCAAACATCCAAAAATTGACGGATTAGTTATCTCCACCCGACCGGATGCAGTTAGTGAAGATATTCTTGATTATCTGGCTGAACTGAGCAAAAAAGTTTATGTGATGGTGGAATTCGGGTTGGAATCGCACCTTGACGCATCGTTGGAGAAAATGAACCGGGGACACACTTTTGCAGAGTCGGTGCAGGCGCTTGAGCAGACTTCAAAAAGGGGAATCAACAACTGTGCACATCTGATTTTGGGCGTTCCGGGCGAAAGCTACAACGACTGGCTGGATCAGGCACGGGTAATCTCACAGCTGCCGGTCAAAAACCTGAAACTGCATCAACTGCAAATTTACCGGGGAACGGTGATGGCTAAGCAATTTCGTGAAAATCCCGGTCAGTTTCATCTCTTTTCCGTAGATGAATATGCGGATTTGGTGGTAGACTATCTGGAACTGCTCAACCCTGCAATTATTGTAGAACGGTTTGTCAGTCAGGGACCTTCAGAGATGATTATCGCTCCAAAATGGGGGTTGAAAAATTTTGAATTTACAGCAAAAGTAGAAAAACGTCTTGAAGAACGAAACTCCTGGCAGGGAAAAAAATTCATGCCCTGATTATGTTTCGTCATGCTCTTTTGTTTTGCCTGATTTAGCTGTCAAGCGAACCAAATACCCGTTTCAGTATATTAGAAACCCTTGCAAGCGGGTCTTTTCGAATCAGTTTTTCTTCCGCTTCAATTTTCAGAAAAATTCCGTCCAATGCTTTTCCGGTAAGGTACTCATCCAGTTTGGTATCCACCGGTTTAAAACCGGCAATCTGTCCGGCAAGCGTATTGGCAACACTATTCCAACCGGATGTTAGCGTGTTCCAGCTTTGAGAAGTGGAAATATTTCCTACTAAATTTTTATCAAGCGAAGCCTGAATTTTAGGCTGATAGAGCTGAAACAACCCATCATAAGTTGTGCGGCGCAAATAGTCGGTGGCGGCGTTGTCTTCCCCCCTGAGAATACCGACAGCATCGTTAATTGTCATACTTCGGATACTGTTTACAAAAATAGGTTTGGCTTCGGTTACCGCATTTTCCGCCGCACGGTTGATCCGCAGCAAAACATCTTCGAGCATCTGCTGCCCGCCGGGAATTTTACCAATGTTGTTGACAATAATATTTGCTTCGGGAGGCAACAGAATCTTCACCAATTCATCCTTGTAATAACCATCAGTAACACCCAGAATGTCAACAGATTTTCCTGTGCCGACAACCAATGCTTCCTTCAAACCGGAAATGATTTCATTTTGTGTGAGCGGTTTTTGTGAATCTAAAGATTGCTGTGCAAGTTGTGCCAGTTCGGCACAGGATGAAAATGCAAAAAGCAGTATAAATGCAAAAAGTTTATCTATTCTCATTGTTCAAAAATTTTTACTGAATTTATTTGTCAAATATTCAAATCCTTTATTAAGTAACTCAGACCAATAAGCCGTACAGGTACAAATGTACAATTGGTTTTTTATTATCATACGATAATCATTTGAAAAGAACGATTTTCGCCAAAAAGTTAAAAATGTAGCCATTCCGCAAAATTAGAAAGCCGCTTAATTTCTCAAAGAGCTGATATTCAAAATTATTCACCTAATAGTTTCTATCATTTGTACAAATACGGCTATAGAAGCGAATTCATAAACCTGCAAATTTGTACAAAAAGAGTCTTTTATGTACTGCTTGAAATAAACTGCCTGCTCCATAATTCATAGACAGGAACTGTTACCGGTTTCCCGATTTTCACGTCGGGATTGACTAATTATTTTCTGAATTGGCAAAAAACAGTTTATTTTGTTCTATCTTTAAATGGTTTCTGCGATGATTTTAAAAAATTTAAAATGGAGCTATTAAAACTGAATGACATCTTTAAGGCGCCCCCCGCACTCTCGTTTCTGGGAGGTGAATACTTTGCTAAATTCTTAATGTATATACTCAGGTTCAACAAGTTGAACAAAATGTATGAGCAAATTGCCTCAAAGCATGGGATTGAATTTATCGACGAGATTATCCGTATTCTTGAATTCAAAATAGAATTTGACGAAAATGAATTGAAGCGGATTCCCGCCGAAGGAGCGCTGATTGTTGTTGCCAACCATCCTTTTGGCGGATTTGACGGGCTCTTGCTCATTAAATACCTTTCAATGGTAAGGTCTGACGTAAAAATCATCGGAAACTTTTTGCTTAAAAAGGTTGAACCGGTTTCGGAGTATTTCATCAGCGACAATCCATTCAACTGCAAGGATGATATTGAGGAAGAGAACCGTCAGGGATTCAGGGAAGCCGTTGACCACCTGCAAAATGGCGGTGTTCTGTGTCTTTTTCCGGCAGGTGATTTAAGCACCTACGGAACTTTTGATACCATCACCGACCAGGTGTGGCAGTTTCCCATGGTGAAATTTGTTAAAATGGCCGGTGTGCCGGTTGTTCCGGCTCATTTCCAGGGAACAAACAGCAGATTGTTTCATTTTTTTGCAAAAATTCATCCTTCACTGCGGCAGGTAAGGCTGCCCTCCGAGCTGCTCAGCAAAAAACACAAAACCATTAAATTGCGGATTGGAACGCTCCTTAAAGTTGAAGAGCAGGATAAATTTACGGATGTGTACCAGTTCGGGCGTTTTCTGAGAGCCAAAACCTACAGCATGGAGTCGGCGATTGAGGTGAAGCGGTTCTTTAATTATACGCTGAAACCATCATCAAAGCTGGAAACCGTCATTGACCCGGTTCCAAAGGAAAAGATTCTTGAGGAAATTCAAAGTATCAGAACACATCACACGCTGTTTTCTCTGAAAAACTACACCGCTTTTTGTGCGCCGTCAAATATAATTCCGAATATTCTCACTGAAATCGGGCGCTTGCGGGAAATCACATTCCGCGATGTGGGCGAAGGAACAAACCGCAGCATCGATATTGACGAGTTTGATCTCTATTATCATCAGATGTTTATATGGGATGCTGAAAATGAAAAAATTGTTGGTGCATACCGTATCGGCAAAGGGAAAGATATTTTAGAACAGTATGGGAAGCGCGGTTTTTATCTCCATTCGCTTTTTCGTATTCACGAAAACTTCTCTCCGGTTTTGAGCGAAAGCCTTGAGTTGGGGCGCTCGTTTGTTATAAAGGAGTATCAGCGCAAACCCATGCCGCTCTTTCTCCTCTGGAAGGGAATTCTCTATTTTCTTCTGAAAAACCCGGAATATCGCTACCTGATTGGTCCCGTGAGCATCAGCAACAACTATTCAAAAATATCCAAAGACCTGATTATCCGGTTCATCATGCAAAATCATCTGAACTGGAAAATGGCGCAGTTTGTGAAGCCGCGAAACAGGTACAAATTCAAAAGTGACAATCCCGAAATGAATATTCTCATGGAAAATATGGAACACGACATCAACCGGTTGGATCGTATTATCAGGGAATCGGATGAGCTAAATGCGGGACTGCCCGTGCTTTTGAAAAAATATATAAAGTTGAATGCAGAGATTATTGCCTTCAATGTTGATCCGAAATTTAACAATTGCCTTGACGGACTTATTGTGCTTGATGTGAATAATGTTCCGAAAAATACCATAGAATCCCTATCAAAAGAGGTTAATGACCTTTCCATTCTGGAAAGATTTTATGGGCACAGGGAATAATCGTTTCAAAAATCATCAAAAACACTCACAAATATCATCAATTGAAAATGAACAGAAATGCAAAAGAGCGCCTTCTTTTGGTTGTCAAAGGAATGGGCATGGGAGCAGCAGATGTGATTCCGGGAGTTTCCGGCGGAACTATTGCCTTTATCACAGGAATTTACGAAGAGCTGATAAACTCCATTAAATCAATTAATCTGAACGCTTTAAAGCTATTTTTTTCAGGAAAATTCAAAACATTCTGGAAAGCGGTGAACGGCAATTTTTTGCTTTCAGTGGTATTGGGCATCGGCATCAGTATTTTCTCGTTGGCTAAGGGACTTGAATACCTGCTACACCACTACCCTATCTTAGTTTGGTCATTCTTTTTCGGACTTGTGTTAGCTTCGGCAATTTATGTGGGCGGAAGCATTAAAACATGGAAAGCGGGCACAATAATCGCTGGCATTGCCGGAATTGTGGTTGCCTATTTTATCACTGCCGTTTCACCAGCCGAAGCAAATATTACCTGGTTTTTTATTTTTATTTCGGGAGTTATTGCCATCTGTGCAATGATTCTTCCCGGAATTTCGGGCAGTTTTATATTGGTTTTGTTAGGTATGTATAAATTCATTCTTGGTGCAGTGAGTGATTTTAACATACCGGTTATGTTGGTTTTTATCGCCGGAGCGCTCATAGGCATCATCGCTTTTTCCAATCTGCTCTCGTGGTTGCTCAGAAAATACAACAATCTCACAATTGCCACGCTCACAGGCTTTATGATCGGCTCGCTCAACAAAGTCTGGCCATGGAAAGAGATTACCGAAACTTTTATCGATCGCCACAATGAAGTGCGTCCCCTTGCGGAAAAAAATATTTTACCCGGAACTTATGAGCAAATCACCGGCGCTCCCGCATGGTTTGCCGGAGCGCTGTTTTTGGCAGTCGTCGGTTTTGGGCTTATCTTTGCAATTGAAGGTTTAACAAAAAGAAAAAAATGAAAAAATACGGAATACTTGGCTATCCCCTCGCCCACTCCTTTTCAAAACGATTTTTTACCGAAAAATTTGACAGGGAGAAAGTGGATGCCACCTACGAAAATTTTGAGATTGATAATATTGAGAAATTTCGTGAAATCACAGAGAAAAACTGGAATTTAATTGGGCTGAACGTTACAATTCCCTATAAGGAACAGGTTATTCCCTATCTGAATGAACTGGATGAAGCAGCGCAGGAAATCGGCGCCGTAAACACAATCAGAATCACCCGTACAGAAGATACTCTATATCTGAAAGGTTTCAATACCGACGTGCACGGATTTGAAAATTCACTGAAACCTTTGCTGAAGCCCCACCATAAGAAAGCGTTGATTTTGGGAACAGGCGGCGCATCAAAAGCAGTGAAGTATGTTCTTTCCAAATTAGGAATCGATTTTATTTCCGCTTCCATCGAAGAGTTGAAAGAAAACGAAATCCGATATGAAGATATTGATGCCCAAATAATGGCTGAAAGGCTGCTTATCATTAATGCAACACCGCTTGGCACATTCCCTGATGTGGAAACTGCACCAAAGATTCCTTATGAACTTCTCACCGAAAATCATCTGCTCTTTGATCTGGTTTACAATCCTGAAACCACGAAATTTATGAAAATGGGTGCAGAGAAAGATGCAACGGTGAAAAACGGTTATGAAATGTTGCAGCTTCAGGCGCTAAAATCATACGAAATCTGGAATTCTATAGAATACACACAAAATGATGAATAAGAAAAAGATATTATTTGTATGCTTGGGCAATATCTGCCGGTCGCCCAGTGCAGAAGCAGTTTTTAAGGCAGTTGTTGAAAAGGAAGGAGTTGGAAAAAACTTTGAAATTGATTCCGCCGGAACCGGTGGCTGGCATGTAGGCAGACCTGCCGATAAGCGCATGCAAAGTCATGCATCAAAGCGCGGCTACAACCTCACCAGCATCGCCCGGCAGTTTAATCCCGACAGCGATTTTGAATATTTTGACATGATTATCGCCATGGACGATGAAAATGTACTCGCTCTGCAAAGTTTGGCAAGAGATGAAAATGATCTGAAAAAAATTCATAAGATGACAGATTTCAGCAAAGAGTGGAGCTATCAGGAAGTCCCGGACCCTTACTATGGTGGAGAAGAAGGCTTTGAACTGGTTCTCGATCTGCTGGAAGACGCAACCAAAGGATTGTTAGAAAAGACTACACACTAACCCAAATTTAGCAACCCATCTGCTACTACGTGCTGAATGACAGCTTCTTCAGCATCAATTCAAAACTTAACCGAAAGTTTCAAATTGATTTTCAGGTCGGTGAGGTAGTTGGGAACTGCAAACTGGTCGCCGCCCGAGCTGGAAACCCAGAAATAGGAAATGGTGTTTTTGATGTTCAGTATATTGAACGCTTCCAAACTGATCCACATATCGTTGATGTGCCGGAAGACAGCACTTTGCACCGGTCTGGAAGAGCTGATGATAACTTTTGAAAATCCTAAGTCAATCCGCCGGTAGGGGGGCATCCGAAAAATATCCTGGTAGCGCTCCGAGTTTGGCGGACCTACCGGCAGGCGTGCTCCGTAAAAACCGGAAAGCTGCATTTTATAGGATGGATTCCCCGGGAAATAATCCTGAAAAAAGAGACTGAAATTGAGCCACTGGTCGGTGGGGCGAGAAATAAATCCATGTCCGTCGCCTAAGATATTCTCCTCGGTTTTCATCAGGGAAACGCTTGCCCACGACTGAACACCGCTTACAAACTCACCGTTCACCTTCATGTCGATTCCGGTTGCATAGCCAACGGCTTCCTGTTCGCCTAAATAGCGAATCTGCACATTTTCAACTTTGTAGGGAATCAGCCGGTTCATATATTTGTAATACGCCTCGGAAGTGAAGCGGAACGGGCGGTTCCAAACGGTAAAAATATAGTCGCTGCCCGCAACCACCTGATAGGAACGTTGCGCACGTGTATTTTCATTGATGGTACCGTCCCGGTTTTTCAGCTCTTTAAAAAACGGAGATTGATGATACATTCCCCCCGAAAGGCTGAATGACATTTTCTTTTGCCACGCCGGAAAATAGCTGACCGAAATTCGCGGACTGACAAGCAATTCCCGGTTAAAATCCCAGTAATTGAAACGCATGCCACCCGTGAAATACAGATCGCCGCTATTGACCGGCACACTCCAGGTATCCTGAAAATGACCGGTTATTCTGCTCGAACTAAGCCTGTTTCGTGCATTTAGCGTGAAAAAGAGCAACACCTCCTTATCGGAGTATGGAAGCGAATAGCCTGTGGAATCCCGGTAAATCCATTCGTTGATTTTATCATAAAATTGCTCGTGCTGAAACTGCACTCCCCAGTTAAGCAGGTGATTCTCTGAGTTGTATGCTCCTTTGTGTGAAAAACTGTAAACGTTGGCATTCAGGTGATTGCGGGCATGGTTCAGAAATGTTCCCACCCCAAGATTCAGAATGCTGTCTCCAAAATCTTCGGAAGACATGTTTCGCTCTAACTGATTGAGATAATATTGCCCCATAATATCATAGCTCTCCTCTTCAGACGTGTTGAAAGCCGAAAATATAAACTTGAGATTCAGATTCAGATTGGGATGATAATTTGCCGATAAAGCGCCCAAATAGGTATTGAACCGGTCTATTTCCTGACCGCTGAAATAGATGGTGGTGTTGAGCGGGGTGTCCCATGTTCCGAATGTTGTTTCCCTTTTTTTCGGAACGAACCAGTATTGGTTTTGAGCGACATTTCCCAAAAATGAAAGATCAAAACTATCTGAAAACCTATAGGTGATATAGGTTTGAAAATCAGTAAATTTTGGTTCGTAATTGCCTTTTTCGTCTAAACCGCTAAGCATGTAGCTGTTGGTTTTGTAGCGGACACCGGAAATATGTGCCAGCCTTCCTTTCAACGCCACATCTTCAAAATGGGCAGTTGCGCCTAACAGGCTCACCGATGCCGACCCCCGGAATACGCTGGGTTTTCTGTATTTTATGTCAAGCACCGATGACATTTTATCGCCGTAGCGGGCATCAAATCCGCCGGCTGAAAAGTCAATGGTGGAAACCATGTCGCTGTTGATAAAACTCAACCCTTCCTGCTGCCCGGCACGGATGAGAAACGGTCGGTAAATCTCAATGTCGTTCACATAGACCATGTTTTCGTCAAAATTTCCGCCACGCACCGTATATTGTGAGCTAAGCTCATTATTTGCAGAAACCCCCGGCAGTGTCTTTATCAATGCTTCCACGCCGCCGGTTGCCGCATCAGGCATAATTTCGATAAAGTGCGGATCAACGCGGGTGATGTTTCCACTGTTGCGGCGCTGTTCGGTAACCGTAATTTCAGCCAGTTTTAAATCCGTTCCCTGCAAAACAATTTCACGGTAAACATTTTCTTCAGAGCCGGCAAATATGGTATCGGAAAAAGGAGCATATCCAAGTGATGAGAAAATCACGACAATTTGTTTTCCGGCGGGAATGCGCAGCAGGAATTTTCCTTCACGGTTTGAGCTGGTGCCTAACGGGTAATTTTTCAGACCGATGTTCACCATGTCAAGTGGAGTTCCCTCATCGTCACGCACCACTCCCCTCAGCGTGGCGTTATTGCTTTGGGAAAAAGCGCTCAGCATGAAAGCAACCGGAAATAATAATAAGATCAGCTTTTTTAACATCGGCACAAAACTAACAAACCAATTGTAGTATCAACTTTTCGGATAGAAATAAATTGTTTGCGAAGACGATTATTTATCGAAGCAAAGCGGGAATAATCCGAAAAGCAAGCGTACCTGACCTGAGTTCGATATCTTCCCATTTTTCAACATCGAAGTTTATGCCGATAGTTGAGCAGGTGGGCATATCAAACTCAAAACGTTTTAACAAACCGGCGGTGTAATTGTAAAAACCGGGATTGTGCCCAAAGAAAATCACGTTTCCCTTATCTGCCGGCAACAAGTGAATAAAACTTAAGAAACTTTGCAGAACTAACCCCGGATAGAAATCGTCATTTTCCTGAATTGAATCGTGGCTGATACCCAGATTTCCGGCAAAAATGCGGGCGGTTTTCAATGCCCGCTTTGCCGGGCTTGAAATCATCATATCCGGCGCAATTCCTCTGTTTTTCAGTTCGCCTGAAACAAGAGCTGCATCTCTTTTCCCCCGGTCGGTCAAATCGCGGTTAAAATCGTCTTCGTAGCCGTAGGGAACGGCTTTGGCATGTCTTACAATAATTATTCGTTTCATTTTTTAAAACTTAATTTCCGGTAACAGCAAATTTATTTTAATTTGTGAAAAGAATGACAATTCATTGATTATTTTATGAAACGCATCGGGCTTTTATCGGATACGCACGGTTTTTTGCACCCGCGCCTTTTTCATTTTTTTGAAAAGACAGATGAAATATGGCATGCCGGCGATTTTGGCAATATTGAAACTGTTGATAAACTTGCAACTTTTAAGCCCCTGAAAGGGGTTTTCGGGAATATTGACGGACAGGATGTCCGCACTGTTTTCCCGCAACATCTCCGGTTCAGATGTGAAGATACCGATGTGTGGATCACGCACATCGGCGGATATCCCGGCAGATATGAGCGTTTCGTCAAACCTGAAATCTTCGCCAATCCACCCGATATTTTTATCAGCGGACATTCCCATATTCTGAAAGTGATTTTCGATAAGAAACTGAATCTGCTGCATATCAATCCCGGCGCTGCCGGATATATCGGGTTTCACAAAGTTTGCACCGCCATTCGTTTTACCATTGACGGAAAAGATATCAGGGACCTCGAAATCTGGGAAATTCCGCGAGAATCCGGACATGAAAAATAAAATTTGCCAATTTCCGAAATTAACGCAACCCTTTTTCAATATTTTTCGTCTAAGCAATAATTTGTTACTTTGAATAGCAAATTGAGTTAAAACTGGAATTATCAATTAATGTCATAAATTTATTATTATGAAAAAAGTAGTACCTTATTTTCTGCTGCTGTTTCTCTTTCTCATGGTGAATGCAGGTTTTGACGTTGTTTCCCCGGAAGCCTACCGTCCGGTGTTTATGCTGCGTTCCGAACTGGAGAAGGGCATCATGTTGGAAAGCCCGCGGGCGATAAAGAATCCGGGCAAAATCTATCTGAAAGATCACCTGATTTTCATCAATGAAAAGTACAGGGGAATTCATGTCATCAACAATTCCAATCCGGAAAACCCCGAAAATACCGCATTCATCAAAGTGGATGGCTGCATTGATATTGCCATGAAGGGAAATGTGATGTATGCCGACAATGCGGTTGATTTAATTGCGCTGAAATTTGATGAAACTGCCGGTTCGGTTGAAGTGGCAAAGCGTATCAGGGGAGTTTTTCCGGAGCTGCTCTCACCAAACGGAAGGGGCGTGTCGTGGGCTGAGCGCCAGGCACTGTCGGATGATGCCATTTTAGTGCGGTGGGAAAGGAATACAAGCAATGAAAACCATATCAAATAAAAGTCAACATCATGAATATCAGATATTTTAAAAAATTATTTGTCGCTTTTTTGCTCATCGGGTTAGGTTCATGCAGCTACAACGACTCCTCTTTTGAAGGAGCTGTCAGCGATGGAAGCGGCACCGGTGGTTCAATGGCACGGTTTACCATTGTTGGCGACCGACTCTTTACCGTAGATCATGAAACGCTGAATGTCTATGATATTACTTCGGCAGAAAATCCGGAGTATAAACACAAAAGCCGGGTTGGATTTGGCGTGGAAACTATTTTCCCCTTAGGAGAAAATCTGTTTCTTGGCACCAATTCAGGAATGTATATTTATAAGATCCGCGAAAGCGGTATCCCTGAAAAAATCTCTTTTTATGAGCATGTTGTGGCGTGTGATCCGGTTGTTTCCGATGGGAAATATGCTTATGTAACGCTCAGTTCCGGTCGTCCCGACTGCTGGCGCCCGGTGAATGAGCTTCAGATTATTGATCTGGCAGATTTGAGCAGACCTAAGCTCATCCGGCAATATCCCATGAGCAATCCGCGCGGTCTTGCCGTGCGAAATGATACGGTTTGGGTGTGCGATAACGGACTGCGGATTCTGGATGTCTCTGATAAAGATTTGCCGAATCCAAAAGAGTTGCACTATTTCAATGATTTGATTGCTTATGACATTATTTTGGACAGAAACCGTGCTTTGGTTATTGGCGAATCGGGTTTTGTTCAGTATAAGCTTGAAAATGATGTAATAAAAAAACTTAGTGAAATTAAAGTTGAATATTAACTGTTAAATTTAATC
This sequence comes from uncultured Mariniphaga sp., assembly GCA_964398855.1. Classification (GTDB taxonomy): domain Bacteria; phylum Bacteroidota; class Bacteroidia; order Bacteroidales; family Prolixibacteraceae; genus Mariniphaga. The sequence continues at coordinate 12,534 of CAYNOQ010000068.1, forward strand.
AGATGAAAAAAATTATTTCATTGTTGTTGTTGTGTTTCCCTCTGTTTCTCTCTTCACAGAATAAAATGGAAGATGAATTTGAAAACAGAACATTTGGGCTGAGTTTGGTTCCGCAGTATGCAATAATCAACGGAATGCGGGTTGATTTAGATTTCAAGCTGAATGACAAAAATCACTGGTTAGTGGCAGCGCCGCAATTCTATTTTCGCGAGAACCCGACAATCTGGGATTACAACAGCATGTACGGCTTGGGAATTGAGCTTCAGCATAAAATTTACCTGAAACGCGAATTGAAACATGTCAATCCCTATCTTGCATACGGTCCGGTTTTCAACTACTATTCCGTGAATGACGCAGGCTATTCAACCTACGGTTTCATGGAAGACGGCTCAAATTACATCGGTCTGGAAAGCGGGGAGATGAATACGAAAATCTTTAAAACCGGCGGGAATGTGATTATGGGAATACACTATTTTCTGCTTGACAGGCTGTTTATGGATTTTTATCTTGGCGCCGGCATCCGGTTCAGTTTTGATGACAAAACTAACGGATTTCATGAAAATTACAACGACACGTGGCTCGATCTGGGCTATTCGGGAACGCTGATGACCGGCGGCTTCCGCTTTGGTGTAATGTTTTGAAAATAAATTTGTGGTTACTGCTTGTCAAAAACGGCAACCACCCAATTGTTTTTTTCCATATAGTGATTAAACATAAAGCCCGATAGAAGGGCTTTATGTTTAATATCCTCCAAATCAGTTAAATAGAAACCACTTGCAAACAATTTTCCTCCTGAGTTCGTGCCGGCGCTGTATGCCGGAATATCACGAAGCAGCACATTTCTCTGGATATTGGCAAAAACAAAATCGTATTTTGCATTGCCGATGAGCGCTGCATCGCCTTTCAGCACAGTTATGTTTTTGGTGTTGTTGCGCTCCGCATTTTCCATGCTGCCTTTCACCGCCCATTCATCAATATCGATGGCAGTAACCTCCGAAGCGCCTTTCATAGATGCCAGAATACTCAGAATTCCTGTGCCGGAACCCATGTCAAGCACCTTTTTTCCTTCAAAATTTTCTTTCAGAATGGCTTCCAGCATCATCGAAGTGGTTTCGTGATTTCCGGTGCCAAAAGCCATATTGGGTTCAATCACAATTTCAAACCTGCACTTCGGAAATTCGGTATGAAAAGGTGCGCGCACCAGACATTCCCCGCCAACTACCAGTGGCTGAAAATAGTTTTTCTCCCAAACCTCATTCCAGTTCTGCCCTTTGATGAACTCCTCTTCAACAGTAAATACAAAGTTTTCTGAATAAACTTCAAGCACCCGGTCAACATCTTTTCTGCTGAAATTTTCAGTCGGGATGAAAGCATCAAAACCGTTTCCGGTTTCGGCAAAACTGTCA
>CAYNOQ010000069.1:0-13392 GCA_964398855.1 uncultured Mariniphaga sp.
CATTTTTGCCGGTTTCTGCAAAATGATTTATTCAGTCATACTTTTTATGTACTTTTGCTGTTATTAAAAAACAAAAGACAATATGGCATTAAAATCAAAAAAGTCCGGAAGCAGGAAAAAGAAAAAAGCTTCTCAACCTTTTTTTCTGAATGAAAAATTCAGATTTATTGCCGGCATTTTCATATTGCTACTCTCTGCTTATCTGCTTGTTGCGTTTATTTCCTATCTGTTCTACGGCGCAGCAGACCAGAGCAAACTGGATTTGTCATGGAAGCAGCTGATTTTTGAAACCAACGTTAAAGTTGGAAACACAGCCGGAAAAACCGGCGCCTTTTTGGCTGAAAAACTGATGAACCGCGGATTTGGAATTGCTTCTTTCTTTTTCGTTTATCTGCTCTTTTTAGCCGGATTTAAAATTTTGGGCAGAAATCTTGTAAAATTCAGAAAAGCGCTAATTCTGAGCCTGATAACGGTCATCTGGCTCTCCGTTACATTAGGTTTTCTCTTCCCGAAAACTGATGCGGCATCATTCATATATCCCGGCGGTTATTACGGATTTATTCTCAGCGCCTGGCTCTCATCCCTCTTAGGTAAGGTTGGTTTGGTTTTACTGCTTTTCATATCGCTGTTGACAATTTTGGTTGTGAGATTTGAAAAGGCATATATTATTTTTAAAAATCTGTTTAAGAGAAAAGCTGCAAAAAAGTCTGATGTCACTGAAGAAGACTCAGTTACCAAATATGATGAAGTGTTGATTGACGACAATTCTTTCAGTAAAGTAATTGAAGAAGATGATGTTGTGAAAGCGATATTTGAACCCGATGAAGAAGATGACACAACACTGCTGATGGAGATACCTAAACCCACAGAAAAATCAGATAACGAAAGTGGAGAAAAAGAAGAAGAACTGGAGCTGACGGTTCAGCAAATTAAGGAAGAGGAAGAGGGAGATGATGACTTTGGTAATGAAGGGCTTGAAGATTATGACCCCACGCTTGAGCTTTCAAGCTTTAGGTTTCCAACCACTGAGCTGCTTGAAGACCACAGCTCAGGCAATGCCGAAGTGAGCAACGAAGAGCTGATTGCGAACAAGAATAAAATTGTGGAAACACTGCGCAATTACAAGATTGAAATCACCAAAATCAGGGCAACCATCGGACCCACAATTACGCTTTATGAAATTGTGCCGGCACCCGGGATTCGCATTGCCAAAATCAAAAATCTGGAAGATGACATTGCGCTAAGCCTTGCAGCTCTTGGAATTCGTATTATTGCCCCCATCCCCGGAAGGGGCACCATAGGTATTGAAGTTCCCAATCAAAATCCGGAAATTGTCTCCATGCGCTCTATTCTCAGCTCAAGGAAATTTCAGGAGAGCGCCGTTGATTTGCCAATTGCATTAGGGAAAACCATTTCCAACGAGACCTACATGTTTGACCTGACAAAAATGCCGCACATTCTGGTTGCAGGGGCAACCGGACAGGGAAAGTCTGTAGGAATCAACGTAATCATCGCTTCGCTGCTCTATAAAAAACATCCGTCTCAACTCAAATTTGTGTTTATTGACCCAAAAAAAGTGGAACTGAACCTCTATTCGGTCATTGAAAAACACTATCTGGCAAAACTCCCAAACGAAGACGAGCCGGTGATTACCGATATTCAAAAAGTTAAATACACGCTGAATTCATTGAATATCGAAATGGACAACCGCTACGATTTGCTCAAAAAAGCACATGCAAGAAATATCAAGGAATACAACAAAAAGTTTTTGAGCCGGCGCTTGAATCCCGAAAAGGGACATCGCTATCTACCTTATATTGTGGTGGTTATTGATGAGTTTGCTGATCTGATTATGACGGCAGGAAAAGAAATTGAGCTTCCGATTGCCCGGATTGCCCAGCTTGCAAGAGCAGTTGGAATTCACATGATTATCGCCACCCAGCGCCCGTCAACAAATATTATCACCGGCGTAATCAAGGCAAATTTCCCGGCACGTATCGCCTTCAAAGTGGCTTCGATGATTGACTCACGCACTATTTTGGATACTCCCGGGGCAAACCAGCTTATCGGTAAGGGAGACATGCTCATTTCACAAGGCAGCAATATGACGCGGGTGCAATGCGCTTTTATCGATACGCCCGAAGTGGAAAGGTTGTGCGCATTTATTTCGGAGCAACGGGCATACCCAAGCGCCTATATGCTTCCCGAATATGTCGGTGAAGATGAAGTTGCACCCGGAGAAGTGGATTTAAGCTCCCGCGATGAGCTTTTTGATGATGCAGCCAGAATAGTGGTAATGAACCAGATGGGCTCCACTTCCCTGATTCAGCGCCGGTTCTCCATCGGCTATAACCGCGCAGGACGCATCATGGATCAGTTAGAAGCAGCGGGTGTTGTGGGACCGAGCGAAGGCAGCAAGCCAAGACAGGTGCTTGTTCAGAACGATTATACTTTGGAACAGTTATTGAGTGGGCTGCACTGAAATTTTTAAAATGAACTGTCTGAGCAAAACAATGCACAGCCTGTTAACCAAAGTTTCCCAAGTTTTACTGTTAATTAAAAAAAATGAAGTCAATTATTTTATCGTGTTTACTGCTTGTTTCTTTTGGTTTTTCATCTGCTCAGCAGGATGTTAAAGCAAAACAAATCCTGGATGAAGTGAGCAAAAAAACACGTGCATATAAATCAATTTCTGCCGATTTTATCTTCTCCTTGGAAAACAAAATGATGGGGATCAATGAAAAAAATGAAGGTTCAATTAAGCTGAAAGAACAAAAATATGTGGTGAATCTTCCTGAAATCGGCATAAAAGTTTATTCAGACGGAAAAACTTTGTGGAACTATATGGAAAGTGGAAATCAGGTAACCATTTCAGGTATGGAAGATGCCGGGAGCAATCTGATGGACCCTTCTGCAGTTTTCACGATTTACGAACAAGGTTTCCGGTCAAAATTTATTGGTGAAAAAAATTCGGCAGCCGGAGTGAATTATGAAATTGAGCTATACCCCGACAGCAATGAGTATGAAGTATCAAAAATTCAGCTTTTTATCGGGAAAACCGATAAAATGATTAAATCTGCCAGATTATCCGGTACCGACGGCAACATTTACGGCATCGAAATCAAAAAAATGGAAACAGACAGCAACTTTCCGGACTCCTTTTTTGTGTTCAATCCCGCTGATTATAAGGATGTTGAAATTATCGATTTCAGATAGGCAGAAAGCTTAATACTGCCAGCTTGTAGGAGTCCAGACCAAATCCCATGATGCACCCTTTGCACACAGGACCAATTATCGATTTGTGCCTGAAATCTTCCCGCGATAAAGTATTGGAAATATGAACCTCAATCACCGGAGTTATAATACCTGCAACGGCATCGCGGATGGCAACCGACGTGTGCGTATAAGCGCCTGCATTCAGTATGATTCCGTCAGCCGAAAAACCATATTCGTGAATTTTATCAATCAACTCTCCTTCAATATTGCTTTGAAAGAAATCAAAATCAACATCCGGGAAAACTGCTTTCATCTTTTCCAGATAATCTTCAAATTTCTCGGAACCATATATTTTTTGTTCTCTTTTCCCCAAAAGGTTAAGGTTGGGACCATTGATAATCAGCAATTTCATTTTATTTTGATTTTAATTATATTTATATTAACTTTATGGTCATTGAAATCTTTTTTTGAAAGAAATTTATTGTCAAAAGTATTTAAAACGATCGATTAAAAAAATTTGTATCAGCTATGAAATGGAGTGAGAGCATAAAAGGTTATGAAGATTATTTGAAACTGGAGAAATCATTGTCGGCAAATTCTGTTATTGCTTATGTTAATGATGTTAAGAAATTCGTAGGATTTCTGGCAGATAACAATTATAAGCATATAACTCCGGTTAAGGTGAAACTTTTACACCTGAAAAAATTTATTGAATGGCTGAACGAGCGCGGAGTAAGCCCCCGCACTCAGGCGCGTTCAATTTCAGGATTGAAATCCTTCTACAAATATCTGCTCATTGACGGGCAGATTACGCATGACCCGACCGCACTGCTTGAATCCCCAAAAATCGGCAGAAAGTTACCCGACATTTTAACTATCGAAGAGATTGATTTACTGATTGATGCCATTGATGTTTCCACCCCTGAAGGACAGCGAAACAAAGCGATGTTAGAAACACTATATAGCTGTGGATTACGTGTTTCGGAGCTGATCGGTCTGAAAATTACAAATCTCTTTTTTGACGAAGGATATGTCAAAATCGAAGGGAAAGGCGGAAAAGAGAGATTAGTACCTATCAGCAGACGCGCAATTGACGAGATCAATGCATATATGGAAAATTTCAGAAAAACCCTGAAAATTCAACCCCAAAGCGAAAATATCGTTTTTCTGAACCGCAGGGGAAATCAACTGAGCAGGGTGATGATTTTCACCATCGTAAAAAATCTGGCTGGAAAGGTTGGACTGAAAAAGCAGATTAGTCCGCACACTTTCCGGCATTCATTTGCCACGCATCTCATAAATGGCGGCGCCGACCTGCGTGCTGTTCAGGAAATGTTAGGGCACGAATCCATCCTCACCACAGAAATTTACATCCATCTAAACCGCGATTATCTCAAAGATACCGTCAATCTTTTCCATCCAAGGTCATAATTTATAAAGTGAAAAATAGCGAAGGGCAGCTGGGCTGCCCTTTTTTGTGCCCGCTTTCAATTTTGTTAAGATAACGTTTAATCGGGGGCTAAAACCTTGCTAAATCAAGGTATTATCAGACTAAATTTTGAAAATATTCTATTTTTGTGAGCAGATTTTTGAAAGGTATTTAATTATATAAAGTTAATTATTAGGCAGTTATGAAAGATTTAGATTTAACAAAGTACGGAATTCATAATGTTGAAGAGATTGTTTATAATCCTTCTTATGAACAGCTCTTTGAAGAAGAAATGCGTCCGGGACTTGAAGGTTTTGAAAGAGCACAATTAACAGAATTGGACGCTGTTAATGTGATGACAGGGATTTATACCGGTCGTTCACCAAAAGATAAGTTCATCGTCAAAGATGATGTTACGAGAGATACAATCTGGTGGACTTCCCCCGAATCTCCTAACGACAACAAACCGACAACACCCGAAGTATGGACAGACTTAAAAGCTCTTGTTTCCAATCAGTTATCAAACAAAAGATTATTTGTTATTGACGCTTTCTTAGGTGCAAACGAAAATTCACGTCTGAAAGTGCGCTTTATCATGGAAGTTGCATGGCAGGCTCATTTTGTGAAAAATATGTTTCTCCGCCCGTCAGAAGAAGAGCTTAAAAATTTTGGAGAACCTGATTTTGTTGTGTTAAACGGTTCAAAAGTTACCAATCCGAAATGGAAAGAGCACGGACTGAATTCAGAAATATTCACAGTTTTCAACCTGACTGAAAAAATGCAGGTAATTGGCGGTTCATGGTATGGCGGCGAAATGAAAAAAGGATTGTTTGCCATGATGAACTACTATCTTCCGTTAAACGGAATGGCATCAATGCACTGCTCTGCAAACGTTGGTGAAGCTGGTGATGTTGCTATTTTCTTCGGACTTTCGGGAACCGGAAAAACCACACTTTCCACCGATCCGAAACGCAAACTCATTGGTGATGACGAGCATGGATGGGACGATGATGGTGTTTTCAACTTTGAAGGCGGCTGCTATGCCAAGACCATCAATCTCGACCCGGAAGCAGAACCTGATATTTACAATGCAATCAAGCGTGATGCACTGCTTGAAAACGTTACCGTTGCTGAAAACGGAAAAATTGATTTCAGCGATGGTTCCGTAACGCAGAACACCCGCGTTTCCTACCCGATTTATCACATTGAAAACATCGTGAAGCCGGTTTCAAAAGCAGGACATGCCACCAAGGTTATCTTCCTGACTGCTGATGCATTTGGCGTAATGCCCCCGGTTTCTAAATTAACTCCGGACCAGACAAAATACCATTTTCTTTCAGGATTTACCGCAAAACTTGCCGGAACCGAGCGTGGCGTAACCGCACCGCAACCCACTTTCTCTGCATGTTTTGGAGCGGCTTTCCTTTCATTGCATCCCACAAAATACGGTGAGGAGTTAGTAAAAAAAATGGAAGAACACGGAGCAGTTGCCTATCTGGTAAATACCGGATGGAACGGCACCGGGAAGCGTATTTCCATCAAAGATACCCGCGCAATTATTGACGCCATTTTAGATGGTTCAATTGAAAAAGCCGAAACGAAAATGATCCCGATTTTCAACCTTGAAGTGCCTGTGGCATTGCCAAACGTTGACCCGAATATTCTTGATCCGCGCGATACTTACGCCAACGTTCAGGATTGGAAAGAAAAAGCAGAAGACCTGGGTGGTCGCTTCATCAAAAACTTTGTAAAATATACCGATAATGACGAAGGAAAGGCGCTTGTTGCTGCCGGTCCGCAACTCGGTTAATATTACTTTATACATATAATTGAAAAGCCCTGTCGGTTTCGGCAGGGCTTTTCTTTTTTGCAGTGAAGCGGGAATTATGCCGCCTAACGGACGGGAATCTCCACTTAGGAAACATGCAGAGAATCATATATTTTTTATCTCAATAGGAGGTATAGACTTTTTGCTCCACTTTATAAAAACCTACTATAAATGTTCTATATACAGATAAATCAGTCACATTTGAAGTAAATAATTTTCCAAAAAGATATATTCAGCGCCTGTGGGATTGAGGATTGAACGATAAAATATAAATTCATTGACGTTGACCGGCTCGCTGAATGAGTGCTGAAATTTTTCTATTGTTTCATAAAATCGGAGTCTGTTTTTGAGAAATTTTATCCGTGCCAGAGTGAGATGTGCTTTAAAAGGACGATTTTCAGGCTCAAAGCCTAAGATCTCCAGTTGTTTTTCAATTTCGGAAGCAAGTTGTTTCACCCGCTCTTCATTTTCAGTTTTCACAAACAGAACCTGCGGAGTTCCTTTATCCCTGAAAAATTCCAATCTATCAAGCTGAAAGCTGAATGCCGGGAAACTTCCGGCAATTTTATTTAGTTCATTGTCAATTTGTTCCAGCTGACTTGGAAAAGTGTCTCCGATAAATTTCAGCGTCAGATGCAGTTTTTCTGCTTCAATCCATTTTATCGGTTCTTCCTGAAGTTCTTCTTTCAAACTTGCCAATGCTTTGAGAAACAGTATGGATGGTTTAATTTCTATGCCAATGAAAGTGCGAAGTATCCCGGACATAATTCAGTTGCTGTTTAAGTTTATATACCAAATTGCAATTACAGGTAGCCGATTTCAATCAAAGTTACAATCTCCTCAAGCAGACGATCTTCCCCGTAGGGGTCATATTCGGTTTTGAGATTGCTGCCGAAAATCCGGGCTATCCCCTGCCAGAAAACTGCCGGAACTCCACCCCGGAAATCCTTTATCAGCGCATAGGAAGTTTTAGTGGTTTCCCGGTCAATCAGTTTAATCAGAATATGCCCTTCGCTGATAGTCATTCGTTTCAAATCATCCTTATATTCATTCATCAACTGTTTTTCTAAACCTTTCATCATTTTGCGCCGGTCGCGGTCATTGTCAAGTGCAAGATACTCAGGTTCGTACTTTCTCAGCAGCTCTCCGGCAAGTTTCGCATAGGGCAAAACCTTCTTCACCCTCAAAATATAGCGGTTATATTTTCGCTCCTGTCGCGGATTTTTAAAATCGTGCTGCGGAATAACCACAATTTCAGGAATATTTTTGTGAATGATGGTGTCTCCGTCCTTAATGATTCCCATCATAAATGATGTATCCCTTTGCTGAGCTTTTGCCGAACCGGCAAAAACCGAAGCAAAAACAAAAAAAACTATTCCCGTTTGAATTATCCTTCTCATCTGAATTAATTAAAGATGCTTGCAAATTTCAGGCGCTTCCGCCCGAAATGACATTTCTGTCCTGCTTTGACTACAAGACAAAAACATTGCCCTTTTAAAAAAACGAAGATACCCTTTTTAGATTATTGCTTGTGCAAAGTTTATATCTTTACCGCTGATAAACCCGGTTCCCGGATAAATTTTTTCACAAATGGGCAGACTATTTTATAAACAAAACCGACATGGGAAAATTTTGATGGGAGTTCGTTTTTCATATCTTTAAAAGGGAAGAGTTTATTTATTCTGTGAAATACAAACTAATTTAGAAATGAAAATCAGTATCAATTCAGAAATTGGCAAGCTCGAAGGCGTATTCATCCACACTCCCGGACAGGAGATTGAAAGCATGACGCCCGAAACCGTTGAAAGAGCGCTGTACAGCGACATTTTGAACCTCTCCATAGCCGCTGAAGAATACGCTCAGTTTGCCGGTTTGCTGAGAAAAATCACACAGGTTTTTGAAGTCAGGGAAATGCTGACGGATGTGCTTGAAACAGATGAAGTGAAGCAGAATTTAATTCAGGAAATCTGTAAATATGAAGAGTTGCCCGGGCTTAAAGGTCAGCTGGCTGAAAAACCGACAGCACAACTGAGCACCATTCTTATTGAAGGTTTGCTTTTGGAGCGCAACAACCTAAGCAGCTACCTGAGCAGCGAAAAGTTTTCGCTGCGTCCACTGCACAATCTCTTTTTCACCAGAGATTCTGCCATGGGAATGAATAACAATATGCTTATCGGGCGCATGGCAAATCCCGTGCGTGAACGGGAAACTTTATTGATGAAAGCAATATTTAATCATCACCCGAAACTCAAAACTTCTACGTTAATTCCTTCAAAATCTGACTTTAACCTTTCCGGCAATGCAAAAATAAATCTTGAAGGCGGTGATTTTCAGGTAATCAGGGAAGATGTGCTGTTAATCGGTGCAAGTATGCGCACCAGCGCGCAGGGAATTGATTTTCTGATTGAATATTTTAAAAAGAATGAAAAAAAGCCACGCCATATCATCGTCCAGGAAATGCCTCATGCCCCGGAATCGTTTATTCATCTCGACATGGTTTTTACCTGCCTGAACAGCGATGCCTGCATGATTTACGAACCGATGATTTTGGGAATGAGCGGATACCGGACCATTTCCATCCGTATTGATAACGGTAAAGTGAAAATCAGTGAGCAGCCCAACATTCCCGAAGCGTTGAAAAAATTAGGTATTCATTTGAAACCGATTGCCTGCGGCGGGAAAAATGATTTATGGATTCAGGAGCGCGAACAGTGGCACAGCGGCGCAAACTTTTTAGCATTTGAACCGGGTAAAATAATCGGCTATGAAAGAAATGTTCACACTTTGGAAGAGCTGCACAAAAACGACTATGAAATTCTCAGGTCAACAGATGTTACGGAAGGCAAAACAGATATTGGCAACTACCCGAAATGCGTGATTACCATAGCCGGCTCGGAGCTTGCACGGGGCGGTGGCGGTGCGCGCTGCATGACTATGCCGGTGCGCAGGGCACCAGTTGATTATTGAAAAAACTGTTTGATATTTTACAAATCTTCAATATAAATTCGACAAAAAGCGTAACTGACACGAAAAGAAATCAAGAAAATGCGGAAACTAAAAATTAATGAATTGGAGCGGCTATCGCCCGAAGAGTATGAAAAGGCTGAAAAAACTCCGCTGGTTGTGGTGCTTGACAATATCAGAAGCTGCAACAACACCGGCTCGGTTTTTCGCACTTCCGATGCACTGCTGATTAAGGAAATATACCTGTGTGGAATTACCGCCACGCCACCCAATAAAGAGATTCACAAAACGGCATTGGATGCCGAAAAAACCGTTGCATGGCAATATTTTAAGGAAACCGCGGATGCCGTGAAAAAGCTGAAGGAAAACGGATATGCAGTTTATGCCGTGGAACAGGTGGACAAAAGCATTTTGCTTCCTGATTTTCAGCCTCCTGAAAACGGAAAACTTGCCCTTGTCTTCGGAAATGAAGTGAAAGGAGTACAGCAACAGGTAATTAACCTCTGCGATGGAGCCGTTGAAATACCACAATTTGGCACAAAACACTCCTTCAACGTATCGGTCAGCGCCGGAATCGTTTTGTGGGATATTTTTCAAAAATTGAAAAAATAACTATCTTTATTCCTGAACTAAACAGGAAAAATATGAGTATCCCCAAAACAGTGCCTGAAGAGTTTCTCTATTTTATCTGGGAAAATCGTCTGTTTCTCAAAGAAAAACTGAAAACTACTGATAATGAATCCATTGAAGTGATTCATACAGGCAGAAGAAATTTCCATTCAGGTCCCGACTTTTTTAATGCCAAAATAAAAATCGGCGAAACGCTATGGGCAGGAAATATTGAAATTCACATCAATGCATCTGACTGGAAAAAGCACAACCACTCGGAAGACAAAGCCTATGAGAATGTTATCCTGCATGTTGTGCAGCAGGCTGACCGGCAGATTTTGCGTGAAAACGGGACCAAAATTGCCACTTTGGAGATGAAATGGGCGGAGCAACTTTCTAAAAATTACCAACAACTGTTAGATGCAAAAACATGGATTGCCTGTGAAGAGCAATTTCACCTGATTAATCCGACCATGCTCCGGTTGGGATTTCACAGACTGATGATTGAGCGCCTGGAAGAAAAAACCGGCGAAGTATTGGAAATATTGGAGAAAAACCGGCAAAACTGGAACGAAACTTTCTATCAGCTGCTGGCAAAAATGTTCGGTTTTAAAGTGAACGCCGTACCTTTTGAACTGCTGGCAAAAGCAGTTCCGATGAACATTCTGGGGAAACACAAAAACAGCCTTCATCAGTTGGAAGCAATGCTGTTTGGCTCATCCGGACTTTTAAGTGAAGAACTTTTTGGCGATTCCTATTTTACCGCTTTGCGTGATGAGTTTGCGTTTTTGCAGAAAAAATATAACCTGAATATTGTTGAACCCCATCTCTGGAAACACATGCGGATGCGACCGGGAAATTTCCCGGAAATCCGCATTTCCCAATTTGCTGCACTCGTTCACCGCTCAAGCGGACTGTTTTCAAAGATTCTCAACGCAGAATCAGTTGAAGATATACAAAACCTGTTCAATGTGAAAGCTTCGGAATATTGGAATTCACACTACCGTTTTAATAAACCATCTGCTAAAATTTATCCGAAAAAGTTAGGCGAGAGCGCTATCAATATTCTTATTATCAATGTGGTGGTGCCCTTTCTGTTTGTTTACGGAGAAAACCAGAATCAGCGCCACCTGAAAGATCGTGCGCTGGACTTTCTGGAAAAACTGCCCTCGGAAAACAATTCCATCATTGAAAAATGGAAAAAGCTTGGAGTTGAACCAAAATCTGCTTTTGACAGTCAGGCTTTGCTGCAACTGAAAACTAAGCACTGCGCACAAAAAAAATGCTTAAAATGTCCGGTCGGAATAAAATTAGTTAAAAGGATTGAATAGAGCTATGCTTTTTGCCTTTTGTTTTTTCTGTACTTTTTGCGCAGGTAAAAAGCCAGAACCAAAACTATCCACAGGGGCCAGATTTTTACCATGAAAAGGGCAATATCCACAAGTCCGAACCAACCCTTTGTCAATGACTGCTTCAGCCGTTCCCAAAAACTATCCCGTTCTTCGGGGCTGTATTTGAAATCATGCCGTTTGGAGATGGTTAAGTTCAGGGTACTGAGATCCACCTGATTGCTCAAATATTTCAGTCGCCCCGTTGTGCTTTCAATCTCTTCTTCCAACACCCGGATTCTCTCTTCAATGTCTAAAATTTCCTTAATGGTTTTTGCCTGCTGAAGCAGATCGGCATACCTTTTCAGGTAGCTTCTCTTATTTTCGAGCCTGGTTTCCAGATCGATAAACTGATCGGTAACGTCACGCGAATCAATTTCCTGATACAGTATTTCTCCCTTCCCGCTCTTGATTTCAGCAACAAATTTATCAAAATCATCAGCAGGAATTCTGATTCTGAGCACATAAGACGACTCCCAGTCGGTATTGCTGAAACTTTCGTTGGCGTAATATCCGCGGTAAATTTTCAGCAACGAATCTATCCGCGATTTTGTCTGCTCAAGTTCAGTCACCCTCACCCCTATTCTTCCGTCTTTAATAATCTTTTTGCTGACAACATCCTGCTCCTGCTGCACAGGCATCTCCTTCTGCTGCATATTCGGAGCGCTTCTGAGCATTGCCTGCGGCATCGCTTCTTCCTGCATTCCATATCCGGCATCCGACATTTCAACCGCATTTTTCTGATTGCATGAAAACATCAGAAAAACAACAAAAACCAATGATATTACTCTTTTCATTTTTTTATAATTTGTTTCAATTAACTTCCCAATATAACATGCCTCCCTTCAATTCCAAATAGTCAAAATCATATTTTCCGCAGATAAAATTAATCGGAAAAAGCTGATAAAATCTCACATTTCTGTCATCAAGAACAGCGGGTTTCCATTTTCGGTTGGCACCACGAAAAATGACTTCTTCAGATTGCCCCGACACAAGAAATGATGATAGAATTAACAATATGACAAGCAGAAATTTCATGCGGTTAAATTAGTGAAAAATTTAAAACTGCAACTCCATTTGCCTGTTTATCAAATTAAATGACAGCCGGTGATATTTTGTAATTCCATGTTTGACAATGGCTTCGCGATGTTTTTTTGTGGGATAACCTTTATTGTTTTTCCAGTCATAGTGCGGAAATTCCTGATGGATTTTTTCCATATACTCATCCCGCCAGGTTTTTGCCAGCACCGATGCGGCTGCAATGGAATAAAAACGGGCATCGCCCTTCACAAAACAGGTGAATGGAATATCGGTTTGCGGTCGGAATCGGTTCCCGTCAATCAGCAAATGACCGGGTTTCACATTCAGTTTTTGTGCTGCACGGTTCATTGCTAAAAATGAAGCATTCAGGATATTTATTTTATCAATTTCACTGTTTGAAACCATCTCAACAGCCCATGCAAGTGCATTTTCCTCGATAATCGGGCGCAGTTCCTTCCGTTGCTTTTCGGTGAGTTTTTTGGAATCGTTCAGTGCTCCGTAATCAAAATCCGGCGGAAGGATTACTGCTGCCGCAACAACCGGTCCCGCAAGGCAGCCGCGCCCGGCTTCATCACAACCGGCTTCAAGAATATTTTTATTATAACTGGATAGAAGCACTAAAATTATTGTTTGAAATTCTAACCAAACTCATAGCTTATCTGTCAACATTCCGACTATCAGCACTTTTTCAAGTAGGTAATAATTCATCGAATAAATTCATTTGTTTGATTTTACTTTTATTCAAATCATAATTACTGATAAACAGCTCTTTTCCAATTTGATTTCCATTTTCTTTATCCACATTCCTCATTCCATAAGTCAGATTCCACTCGGTTATATTAGCAAAAGAAAATAGTTCTCTAATATATTCACTATCATCATAGGTTATTAACCATTTGTGATTGGATTCTTTAAGG
>CAYNOQ010000070.1:0-13171 GCA_964398855.1 uncultured Mariniphaga sp.
TTGCTTTTGTAAAGCAAGGCACGGCATACAAAACCGCACTAACGGGGTAATAAAATATTTTCATGTTGAACTCCTGACGGAGTTCCGGTGTATCGGCTTTCGTTACCCCGGATTGCGCCTACGGCTTATCCGGGGTTATCAATTTACTCCTACGGAGTTGGAAGGAAGAGCCTCCCCCCTGTCTGCCGACGCTGACAGGTTTTAGGAACAATCATACAAATTCGCAAATGCCCCATCCCCTCCTTTCAGGGTTGGGGAAAAGGGATGGGCAGGCATAAGGGAATTAGATGAGGCTTCTTCATCATAAAATTTAAATTAACATTAAAGTTGAAATGCACGGTTCTGATTTTCAACAACAGATTTGACACTGTGGAATTTTAGTGGTTAATTTGTTATAGTTTAAGGTTCAGGTTAAAACCTGTTTTCTAAAAATTATTTCAGACAAAAAACAGTTTTATATAATAAATTAAAATTTACTCCATTATGTCAAAGATTAAAATAGGAATTAACGGTTTTGGACGCATCGGACGTTTGGTTTTCCGCGCTGCCATCACTAAAGAGAACATCGAAGTTGTGGGGATTAACGATTTGCTCGATCCCGATTACATTGCCTATATGCTGAAATATGACTCTACCCACGGTCGCTTCGACGGAGATATTTCTGTTGAAGAGGGAGCGCTGGTTGTGAACGGCAAAAAAATCAGGATTACTTCCGAGCCCAATCCCGCCGATTTGAAATGGGGCGAAGTGGGCGCAGAATATGTGGTTGAATGCACCGGTCTTTTCCTGACCAAGCAAAAAGTTCAGGGACACCTTGATGCAGGTGCGAAAAAAGTGATTATGTCTGCTCCTTCCAAAGATGATACCCCGATGTTTGTAATGGGTGTAAACAACAAGAGCTACACCAACGATATGAACGTGGTTTCCAATGCATCCTGCACAACCAACTGTCTGGCTCCTTTGGCAAAGGTTCTGAACGACAAGTTCGGCATTATTGAAGGACTGATGACTACTGTTCATGCAACCACGGCAACACAAAAAACCGTTGACGGACCGTCGAAAAAAGACTGGCGTGGCGGTCGCGGCGCCGGACAGAACATCATTCCGTCATCAACCGGAGCAGCCAAAGCTGTCGGGAAAGTAATTCCGAGCCTCAACGGTAAACTCACCGGTATGGCTTTCCGTGTTCCCACTCCAAACGTTTCTGTAGTTGACCTCACCGTGCGTATAGAAAAAGGCGCTTCCTATGCAGACATCTGCGCTGCCATGAAAGAAGCTTCCGAAGGCGAACTGAAAGGCATTTTGGGATACACCGAAGATGCAGTGGTTTCCAACGATTTCCTGGGCGAATCATGCACATCTGTTTTTGATGCAGGCGCCGGAATCGGACTGAACGACAATTTCGTTAAAGTGGTTTCATGGTATGACAACGAATGGGGTTACTCACTCAAAGTTGTTGAGCTGGTTGAATACATGGATTCCGTGAAATAATCATACGCAATATAATATAAGAAGAGGCTGCCGGAAACGACAGCCTTTTTTTATGGGAAAAATACGGAGATTACAAATACGCAACAAAAAGATTTTTCGCATAGCGAAAATCAATACTATATTATATTTTTTTACCAACGCTGTCCCCGAACTGGTCGGGACAGGCAGGTATAAGAGGCAAACCCACAATAAATAGTTAGCACATTGCTATCTGACCATCCCCTCCCTCTATGGTTGGGGAAAGGGATGGGCAGGGCAGTAAAATTCTCCTTCTCCAAATGATTTAAAAAAGATTCCTTTTATCGAATAAGCGAAGCAAATATTCGACAAATATTAAGTTTTCATGTTTTTTACATTTTTTTAACAGAGCCGGAAAATGAGTTCAAAATGGCTTCAAAAACAATTTCCTGCATGTCCAAAAATGCTAAAAATCAGTTTTTTGAGCAAAAAATAGAAAAAGAGTCTCTTTTCTTTTAAAAAATTCTGTTAACTAATTTTAACCTTGCCGGAAATTTAAAACTTGCTTTTTGAGAAAAAAGGTTTTTAACTTTGAATTCTCAAAACGATAAAAAGTATGGTTTATCATTTTAAAATAAGTTCACCCGAATCGAAAGATTTCTTCCTTCTGGTTGAAATAGATGCCAATCAAACTTTTTACGATTTACATGTTGCTATTCAGAATAGCCTCAACAACTATGAATCCTTTCAGCTTGCCTCATTTTTTCTTTCCGGCGTAAACGGAAAAAAGCTGACGGAAATTTCGCAGATGGATCAGGGCATTAACGGAAGCCCTTATTATATAATGAAGAACACTAAACTCTCTGACATAATCCAATCAAAGGAACAAAGGCTCAAATACACCTTTGACTTTTTTAATGATAGGTCTTTTTACATAAAATTAAGTGAAATTGATATGGAAAAAAATCTCAGGGAATCGTTTCTAATCCGACAGGAGGGAAGTGCGCCGTTTCAGACGTTAGTTTCTGACGTTGCTGAAGAGGAGCAATTCATCCACCGGGAAGAAGAGGTTCTGATGGATTTCGGAATTTTAGACGATTACACGAAGCTTTACGGAGAGATGGAGGATTTTTAACATCCGCTCCGTGCATTATGACTTACAGACTGTTCAGACTCATTTGAACAGTCTTTTTTTTTGGATTACTTTGCAGCCGGAATGAGTAAAAAAGGAAAAACATTAATTATTGTTATGGGACCTACCGCCATTGGCAAAACAAAAATTGCCATACAGGTGGCAAAGCATTTTAACACGGAGATTGTTTCGGCAGACTCAAGGCAGTTCTACCGTGAATTGAATATCGGCACTGCCGTTCCGCCGGCTGAGGAGCTGCGCAGTGTGAAACACCACTTCATCCACTCCCATTCCGTTCACGACAGCATGAATGTCAGTCGCTTTGAGTCCGAAGCATTAAAATTACTGGAAATCCTGTTTATGAAACATCAAGTTGTTGTGATGACGGGTGGTTCCATGCTATATATTGATGCTGTTTGCTACGGCATTGATGACCTGCCGGATGTGGATGCCGAAGTGAGGCAAAACCTGACGGCTCGTTTGCAGGAAGAGGGTATTGAGAGTCTGCGCCGGCAACTGAAAATGCTTGACCCGGATTACTATGAAACGGTAGATTTAAAAAACCATGCCCGGATCATTCACGCACTGGAAATATGCCTGATGACGGGCAAACCCTACTCTTCATTTCTTACTGCCCCGAAAAAGGAAAGACCTTTCTCCATCGTGAAAATCGGCTTAGACCGCGACCGTGCAGCGTTGCACCGTGAGATTAACCGCCGGACAGACAAAATGATTGAAGCAGGACTGGAGAAGGAAGCCCGCGGGTTGTATCCGCTGAAGCACCTTGCTCCCCTGAAAACTGTGGGATACCGGGAATTTTTCACTTATTTTGAAGGAACGGTTTCAAAAGAGGAAGCGATCAGGCTGATTAAGCGAAATACCCGGAGATATGCCCGCCGCCAGCTCACCTGGTTCAGAAATGACACTGCAATAAAGTGGTTTCATCCCGATGAAAGCGTGCAGATTATTGAATATCTTGAAAATCAATTGAGAGAAAAATGAAGAATCCGGAAACTTTTATTGTGCGTGTTTACGGCATTATTTTAAATGCAGAGCATGAAGTGCTGCTCACCGACGAGTTTCAGCTGAACAGAAAAATGACCAAATTCCCGGGCGGCGGATTAGAGTATGGCGAAGGAACCATCGACTGTCTGAGGCGCGAGATTCATGAGGAGTGCAACGGGCAGGAGCTGAAAAATATCCGTCACTTTTACACCACCGACTTTTTTCAGCAGGCGTTTTTTTTTGAAAAACAGCAGATTATCAGCATTTACTACCTTGCCGAGCTGAAAACTCCGGTGCGTTTTACCATTTCGCGCAAGCAGTTTGATTTTGAAAAAATGGAAAACGGCAGTCAGAGTTTCCGGTGGATTAAATTAAATGAGCTGAAAGAAGGCGATTTATCGTTCCCGATTGATAAATTTGTAGCCGGCAAACTAAAAAGCGAGAATTTTGAAAACGGTTAAAATCATCGGAACAGCTTTCCCTTTCAGGGGGGGTCTGGCGTCATACAACGAACGTCTTGCCGCCGAATTCCAAAAAGAGGGCTGCAACGTGAGCATCGAAACTTTCACGCTGCAATACCCCAAACTGCTTTTCCCGGGAAAATCTCAGTATGCTGACGGAAAAGCGCCGGAAAATCTGAGAATTACGCGAAGCATCAACTCCATAAATCCTTTCAACTGGATTAAAACAGGCAACAGAATCAGAAAAGAGAAGCCGGAAATAGTGATTATCAAATATTGGCTGCCGTTTATGGCGCCCTGCTTCGGAACCATTGCCGGGCGAATCAGAAAAAATGGCTATTCCCGAATTATCTGTATTGCCGACAATATTATTCCGCACGAAAAAAGAGCCGGCGACCGGTTGCTGACCCGCTATTTTCTCAGACGAATTGACGGGGTGATTGCCCAGTCGAAAAGTGTGGCTGAGGATGTGTTCCGGTTCACGGATAAATTGCCGGTTAAACTGAGTCCCCACCCACTTTTTGACAACTTCGGCGAGCCGGTTGAAAGGACGCAGGCGCTGAAGCGGCTCAAATTAGACCCAAATTTCAGCTATGTGCTTTTCTTCGGTTTCATCCGCGACTACAAAGGGCTTGATCTTTTGCTGAAAGCATTTGCAGATGTACGAATCCGGGAAATGCCTGTGAAATTGATTGTTGCCGGCGAATTTTATACCGACGAAAAGCCTTATATGCAGCTCATCGAAAAATTGCAGTTGCAGGAAAAAGTGGTTTTACACACCCGTTTTATCGGGAATGATGAAGTTGCCACCTTTTTCGGTGCAGCCGACATTGTTGCACAACCCTACAAACACGCCACGCAGAGCGGTGTAACCCAGATTTCCTATCATTTTGACAAGCCCATGTTAGTTACCAATGTGGGCGGACTTCCAGAAATTATTCCGCACAATGTGGTGGGTTACGTTACTGAACCGGACGAGCAGCAGGTTGCAGATGCACTGCTCGATTTTTTTACCGCCGGCAAAAAAGGTATTTTTGAAGCAAACGTGCGCACGGAAAAGAAAAAATTTCTGTGGTCGGGCATGACGTCAGCAGTTATTGAAATGTTTAACAAAATTCAACACAATGATAATCAGGAGTAGAGCGCCCCTGCGTATAGGTTTTGCAGGGGGCGGAACCGATGTCTCCCCCTATTCCGACCTGTTTGGCGGAGCGGTTCTGAATGCTACAATTAATATGTATGCCTATGCCACCATCATACCGCGAAATGATGACAAAATCATCATTTATGCCGCCGACAAAAAAAAGAGCGCCGAATTTGTCTCGGCTGAGCAACTGCCCTATGACGGCGAACTGGACTTAGCAAAGGCGGTTTACAATCAGATTGTCAAAAGATACGATACCGGAAAACTCTCCTTCGAAATCATAACTTATGTGGATGCGCCGCCCGGCTCGGGGTTGGGGTCTTCGTCAACGCTTGTTGCTGCCATCACCGGCGCTTTTGTGGAGTGGCTCAACCTGCCCCTTGGCGAATATGACATTGCGCACCTTGCCTACACTGCGGAAAGAGTTGACCTGAAATTTGCCGGCGGAAAACAGGACCAGTATGCAGCAACTTTCGGCGGATTTAACTTTATGGAATTTTATGATAATGAGAAAGTTATCGTAAACCCGTTACGCATCCGAAGCAACATAATCAATGAACTGACACACAACATTGTACTTTACCACACCGGAACAAGCCGTCTCTCGTCCGTAATTATTGAAGAGCAGCAAAGCAATATCCATAACAAAAAGGAGGAGTCTATCGAAGCGATGCACCAGACCAAAAAGATGGCTGTTTTGATGAAGGAGGCAATCCTGAAGGGCGATCTGGATCAAATCGGAAGAATTATGATGGAGGCATGGGAGTACAAGAAAAAAATGGCAGGCGGCATCTCCAACAAAGAGCTGGACAAATTGTATAATATTGCCATCGGGGCAGGCGCTACCGGCGGAAAAATCAGCGGCGCCGGCGGTGGCGGATATATGTTTTTTTACTGCCCCGGAAACACACGCCATAATGTGATTGAAGAGCTGAAAAAAACGGGCGGAATGATTCAGCCTTTCCAGTTTACAAAAGCCGGACTGAACAGCTGGAGCATTTGATAAACAACACTTTCGTTATGAACAGAACTCAGGATATACAAACCCGAACAGACTATTGTTGCACCGAAGCGATTATCCTTGCCGGCGGAATGGGAACGCGCCTGAAAAGCGAAATTCAGGATGTGCCCAAACCCATGGCAGAAATCAACGGAAAACCATTTATAGAATATCTGATTCGTTATCTGAAAAACAACGGCATCACTCACGTTATTCTGAGCGTTGGCTACAAGGCGGAAATCATAGAAAACCATTTTGGAAACAGCTTTGACGGCATCGCCATCAGCTATTCGCACGAAACTACCCCTTTGGGAACCGGCGGCGGCGTCCTTTTGGCAATGCAGCAGGCAAAAACCGAAAATATCGTTTTAGTGAATGGCGACACACTTTTTGATGTTCCGCTGAAAGAGTTAGCCGGTTTTCATGCACAAAACAACGCAACAGTTTCCATTGCACTGAAAAAAATTGACGACACGACACGCTACGGAACCATTGAAATTGACAAAAACGGCAGAATCACCGCATTTCGGGAAAAAACCGGCGGACATGGCGGCGGACTGATTAGCGGCGGAACATATATCATTTCCAAAAAAAAGTTTTTGGAATTCGAACTTCCCTCACGCTTCTCCCTTGAAAAAGATTTTCTTGAAAAGTTTTACGAAAAAGAGTATTTTTGGGGGTTGGAATTCAACGGATATTTTATTGACATCGGCACACCCATGGCATACAGGCAGGCACAAACCGATTTTTTAAACATCACATAAAAACAGTTAGGAGAAAATAAATTGCAGCATTTCACCAAAGCTGAAATACGACAAATTGAAGACCGCTATCAGGATTTTTTGAAGGTTGTCAAAAACAAATTTGATGATGAGCGGTTAGCAAGGATTCAGAAATCTTTCCAGTTTGCCAATGCAGCTCATGACGGCATCAAAAGAAAATCGGGCGAACCTTATATCATTCATTCCATAGCAGTTGCCCATATCGTTGCCAGCGAATTAGGTTTGGGCGCAACTTCCATTTGTGCCGCCATTTTGCATGATGTGGTTGAAGATACCGAGTATTCCATCACCGACATTGAAAATATGTTCGGGAAAAAAGTTGCGCGGATTGTTGACGGGCTGACCAAACTCTCAGGCGATTTTGACTTGCGCCAGGCGCTCACCCTTCGTAAAATGCTGATGACCATTTCGGAAGATGTACGGGTAATTCTCATAAAAATTGCTGACCGGCTGCACAACATGCAGACGTTAGATTCCATGCCACAGCACAAAAAGATTAAAATTGCCGGAGAGACACTTTTCCTGTACGTTCCGCTGGCTCACCGCTTAGGATTATATGCCATCAAAAGTCAGCTCGAAGAGCTTAGCTTTAAATATAAACATCCCGAAGAGTACAATAAAATTCTGCTTATGCTCCACAATCAGGAGGAGAAGCGAAACTATCTGGTAAATGAATTTATTCGCCCGATAAAGGAAAAACTCGATGAAGAGAACATTGAGAGTACCGTTACGAACCGGCTCAAATCCACCTATTCCATCTGGCAGAAAATGCGGAACAAAGGAGTGGCTTTCAATGAAATATACGATATTCTTGCAGTTCGGATTATCATTAAGGCAAAACCGGACATTTCGGAAAAACGGCAGTGCTTCGATGTACTCTCTCTGGTTACTGATATTTATAAGCCAAAACCCGACCGCATCCGCGACTGGATCACAACGCCCAAAGTTAACGGATATGAATCGCTGCACGTAACCGTGATGGGTCCGCAGGGAAATTGGGTGGAGGTGCAGATTCGTACTGAACGCATGGATGAAGTGGCTGAACACGGCTTCGCCGCTCACTACCGGTACAAAGACATCACCACATTTGAAAAAGAGCTGGATATCTGGATTGAGCGTATCAGGGAGCAGCTTCGCACAGCCGATTCCGACACCTTCGAGTTTTTGGACGATTTCAAGCTCAACCTTTTCACCACGGAAATCAACGTTTTTACCCCAAGAGGGGATATGATTACGCTGCCTCAGGGTTCAACGGTTATCGACCTTGCCTACGAAATTCACACCGAACTGGGGAACAAATGTATTGGCGCAAAAGCAAACCTGAGGTTGGTTCCCATCAGTCACGTACTTGAAAACGGCGATCAGGTTGAAATCCTTTCGTCTGAAAATCAGACTCCAAAGCTGGAGTGGCTCCAGTTTGCTACAACCGCCAAAGCGCGCTCAAAAATTAAAAATGCCTTTAAACTGCAACGGAAGCAGCATGTGGAAAAAGGCAAAGAGATGGTGGAAGAGGCAATGCATGAAGCGGATGCGCCAATCACTGCCAACAACCTGAAAAAAATTGTTGCACATTTCAATCTGAACAACAAGGAACAACTCTACTCCGATGTAGGCATGGGTTTTCTCGATCTGGACGAGCTTCCGGAAATATTGGGGAAAAAATCACCCAATAAATTAGTTAAATACTGGAACATTTCATTCAGTCGGAAAAAAAAGGATGAATCATCGGATGACGGTAATGCTAATGTTGAAGAAACTGATGAAATTGAAACGGAAGTGGATGATGAAGCGGAAGACCAAACTGAAGAAACAGATTTACATTACAAAATCGACAAGCGTAAACCTTTTATACTCAAGGAGGCGCAGGACAATATCTCTTTTTCACTCGCAAAATGCTGCAACCCCATCCCCGGCGACAAAGTAATCGGCTACCTTTCAACCGATGACCATGTAACCATCCACAAGACCGGATGCAAGGAGATTGAGAAGTTTCTCTCCAGCCACGGAAATAGAGTCATTGCCGTGGAGTGGACAAAGTTTAAAAAGCAATCCTATCTCACGCGGCTGCGGCTCGAAGGCCTCGACCGTATCGGAATTGCAAGCGAAGTAACAAACATGATTTCCAAGCAGCACAGTATCAATATGCGCTCGCTCAAATTAGATGCACACGAAGGTATTTTCAAAGGCGACCTTTTTCTCTATATCCACAACGCCGACGACCTGCACCTGCTCATCTCACGGTTAGCAAAAATCAAGGGGATTGAGCGCGTTTCAAGAGACGAAAATTTAACCGAGTAATTTAAAACTGTTCTAAATAAGAAAATTTTTCTATTTTTATCCCTTGATTTAAAAACACTAAGTGATGAGTAGCTATAAAACAAGGGATACTGTCAAAAATATTTTCACAGAATATCTCGAAAAAAACGGACATCGCAAAACATCGGAGCGGTTTGCCATTCTCGAAGAGATTTATCTGCAAAATGACCATTTCGATGTTGACACCCTGTACAGACTGATGAAAAATAAAAATTATCAGGTGAGCCGGGCTACCCTGTATAACACCATAGATTTGCTTTTGGACAGCAAGCTGATTGTCAGGCATCAGTTTGGGAAAAATATTACCCACTACGAAAAAACGTTTGCCACGGCACAGCACGATCACATGATTGACACGGTCAGCGGTAAGATTTTTGAGTTTTTTGACCCGCGGATCAAAGAGATTATTGAAGATGCATGTCTGAAAAATAATTTCAAGCACAGCCACCACACCTTATACATTTATGGCGAAACTTTGGATAAGCAGTAAAATTCATTTTTACTTAATCATAAAATCGGTGCTGATTTTCAAAAAGTTTTACGCATTTACACACAAAATAGACTATTTTTAAACACTGTATAAAAACACCATACAGAGATTTCCAAAAAGAGTTCTTTTATGGTTTCATTCTTAAAATTAATTTTTAAAACCAAAAATGAAAGCAGACGTTTTGTTAGGCTTGCAATGGGGCGACGAGGGAAAAGGAAAAATTGTGGATGTTCTGACTCCCGAATATGATGTAATTGCCAGATTTCAGGGCGGTCCCAATGCCGGTCACACCCTGGAATTCAACAATATCAAGCAGGTACTTCACACCATTCCTTCGGGAATTTTTCGTGAAAATAAAATCAACATCATCGGAAACGGAGTGGTGATTGATCCCGTAATTTTCAAAAAGGAGATTGAAAATATCAGAAAAATCGGTGTGGAACTATCCAAAAACCTGTACATCTCCACAAAAGCTCATCTGATTTTACCCACGCATAAAATTCTTGATGCTGCATCGGAGCAGAAAAAGGGAGAGACAAAAATCGGCTCAACGCTCAAGGGAATCGGACCTACGTACCGGGATAAAATCGGACGGGAAGGACTTCGCGTGGGCGACCTGTTTACTGATTTTGAAAGCAAATACCGGGACCGCATCAAAAATCATGAAACGATGCTGTCGGAATATTACAGATACGATTTCAGAAAAACGCTTGCTGAGTATGAAAAGGAGTGGTTTGAGGGAATAGAAGTTTTGAAATCTTTTCAAATCACAGATACAGAATATCTTGTGAATGAATCCCTGGACAGCGGAAAATCTGTTCTGGCTGAGGGGGCACAAGGTACGCTGTTGGATATCGATTTTGGTTCCTATCCGTTTGTTACCAGCTCCAGCACAATTTGCGCCGGCGCCTGCACCGGATTGGGAATTGCCCCGGGAAAAATCGGAAAAGTTTACGGAATTTTCAAAGCCTACTGCACCCGCGTGGGCATGGGACCATTCCCTACTGAACTGAACGATGCCACCGGCGAACTGCTTCGCAAAGCCGGAAACGAATTTGGCTCAACAACAGGAAGACCCCGCCGCTGTGGCTGGTTAGACCTGGTTGCGCTTAAATATGCAGTGATGCTGAATGGCGTAACTGAGCTGATTATGATGAAGGCGGATGTACTCGATTCGTTCAAAACCATTAAAATTTGTACCGAATATGAGGCAAACGGAGAAAAGCTGAATCATTTTCCCTATGAGCTTACTCCCGGACTGCAACCCGTTTACAGAGAGCTGCCCGGATGGAACAGAAATCTCACCAATGTAAAAACTGAAGAAGATTTTCCACAGGAGCTGAAAGATTATATCCAATTCATTGAAGAAGAGATTGGAATTCCGGTTACCATTGTTTCGGTCGGACCGAACCGTGCGCAAACCATTATACTGAAACAGGCAGAATAGCATAACGCCCCGGCGGGCAATAATTCTCCCGTTTCCACAACTTATTTTCAGTTTAATTTTTTCAGAAACAGAAGATGCCGTTAACAACCAACTGGGGACTTTACACAGATTTCTATGAGCTGACCATGGCTCAGGGCTATTTCTACAGCGGGAAAAAGGATGATACTGCCGTTTTTAACTACTTTTTCCGCAGCAACCCGTTTAAAGGCGGATTTACCGTATTTGCCGGACTTCAGGATTTTCTGAAAATGCTGACTGAATTCAAGTTCTCCGGGGAGGATATTGAATTTTTGAGAAAAAACGGATTTGGCGGGGAGTTTCTCAATTTTCTTGCCGGATTTAAGTTCTCCGGTAATATTATGAGCGTCAGAGAGGGTGAAATTATCTTCCCGAACGTTCCTGCCGTGCAGGTTGAAGGAAACATTATTGAATGCCAGCTCATTGAAAGCATGTTGCTGAATATTCTCAATTTTGAATCGCTCATTGCCACCAAGGCATTCAGAATCAGTCTTGTGGCTGAAGGCAGACCTTTTGTGGATTTTGGACTTCGCCGTGCACAGGGGTTGGGATCGCTTCATGCAACGCGCGCCACCATCATCGGGGGAGCAGCGGGCACTTCCAACGTACTCGCCGGCAAAATTTTCGGAATTCCCGTCTCGGGAACAATGGCACACTCCTGGGTTCAAAGTTTCGACAGCGAACTGGAAGCTTTTCGTGCCTATGCAGAAATAAATCCCGACAATACGGTGCTGCTTGTGGACACCTACGATACCCTGCGCTCTGGCGTACCCAACACGATTATTGTGGCGCATGAACTGGAGAAAAAGGGCTAC
Source organism: uncultured Mariniphaga sp. (assembly GCA_964398855.1). Lineage (GTDB taxonomy): Bacteria > Bacteroidota > Bacteroidia > Bacteroidales > Prolixibacteraceae > Mariniphaga. The sequence goes on from CAYNOQ010000070.1 coordinate 12,060, forward strand.
CGGCTGAAAGCAATCCGCCTTGACAGCGGCGACCTCGCATACCTGAGCAAAAGAGCGCGAAAAATGTTGGATGATGCCGGTCTGGAATATATTGAAATCGTGGTTTCCAACCAGTTAGATGAGCACGTTGTAAAAAGTTTGCTACAGGATCAGTCGGCTCCGATAGACTCCTTCGGAATCGGCACCGAACTGATTACCGGGAAAAAAGATGCGGCGTTAGATGGAATATACAAGCTTGTGGAGGTCAACGGAATGCCCAAAATGAAATTTTCCGACAATATCGAAAAAGAGACTCTTCCCTGCAAAAAGCAGATTTATCGCTGCACCGACAGTCAGGGAATGTTTCTCAGGGATGCGCTGCTGATTGCGGACGAACCGCCTGAAAAAGCGGATAAAATTTATCATCCGCTCCACTCGGAACGGTGCAAAGATATTGGAAGATTGCAAAAAGAACCGCTTCTGCGCGATGTTGTGCAAAACGGAAAAATAATTCTGAAGAATAAAAATCCCGAGGAAATTCACAACTATCTGCTTCGCCGGTCAGCTTCGCTTCCCGATGAGCACAAGCGCTTTATCAGTCCGCACCTATACAGTGTCGGCATTTCCGGAAAGCTGCTTGAAGTCAGAAACTCACTGACAAAACAGTTTCAAAATTCTAAAAATCAGGAAAGGAGAATTTGAACACAAAGTCGCAAAGGCACAAAATTATTCAGACTGCTTTGTTAGATTTTGTACCCACCCGCCGACTGGCAGGGATTTGTGCTTCCGGGCAAATAACTACCTTATTCCCAACCATATCAAAATTCTACCATCAAATTATTTAGTCATATTTATATTTTAAATGGTATCAAATCCATCAAACATTTTATATCTTGCAAACAAATTCATTGACATGAAGACAGATGAACTTATCAAGGAAATTAAGAGATTGCCCGTTTCTAAACGAATTTTCGTGATTGAAAAGACACTTCAATCGATTCGGATGGAAGACAATCAAAATGCAATGCTTTATGCAGCGGAGGCGCTATCTCCAGATTATAAGACTGACAAGGAATTAACCATTTTCACCAATATTGATTTTGATAATTTCTATGAAACAAAGTGAGGTTTGG
>CAYNOQ010000071.1:0-4512 GCA_964398855.1 uncultured Mariniphaga sp.
TTACTCGAAAAGACAAAAATTGTCATCAATAAGCATGTAAATGCAGAAGTTGAGTTTGCCGATCTGAAATTGTCGCTTTTCAAAAGTTTTCCTAAAGTTTCGCTTGAGCTTGTTGATATTCAGGTTGTGGGGAAAGGCGAGTTTGCAAATGACACCTTGTTTGCAGCGCCGTCATTACGAACCAAAACTCCGTTACGTCAGCTGTTTGGAAAAGGAAACATTGGCATTGAGGAGATTCTTATTAAACGTCCGGTGCTTAAGTTAGTGGTTGGTGAAACCGGAAACGTAAACTGGGATTTGGTTGCCGATTCGGAAAATATAGAAGAAACCATAGCTGTTTCTGACACTGATGAAGGCGGCATGGTGTTTCAGTTGGATAAAATTGGTATTTCCAATGCTGACTTTATCTATGAAGACCGCGAAGCAGACATTCTTTTTCGGTTAGGCGATATCAATATCGGCATTTCGGGAGAAATGTACGGCACGGAGGCTCAGCTTCTTGCAGAGGGAGCTGCGGCTCAGATGTTTATGAGCTATGCCGGGGTAAATTATATTACCAACACTTCTGTGGAAACCCGCACAAAACTGAATGTTGACTACGATGTCATGGATATCGAAATTCAGGAAAATGAGCTGTTAGTTAACCGGTTGCCGCTGGAAGTATTAGGGATGATACAAATGCCTGACGACACCATGCGTTTTGATCTGCATCTGAAAACCAAGGAGTCCGGCTTTGATAATTTTCTGGCGCTCATTCCGCCCGATTATGAGGAGTACCTGAATGAAATCACGGCAAACGGTACAGCCACCATTTCAGGAACGGTAAAAGGAAATTATTTCGATGATGATTACCCGGCTTTTGACCTGAAAATTGATGTGAACAACGGCAACCTTCGGTATGCCGACCTTCCCGAAGAGATAAAAAATATTTCAGCAGATATGTCCGTCACAAAACCACAGGGAATACTCGATTTTACTGAAGTAAATATTAGGAAAGCTCATGCCGAAGTGAAGAATAGTCCGGTGGATTTCAGGCTTGCCCTGAAAAACTTGATGACCGATCTCCATTTTGACGGAGCATTTATCGGGAAGGTGAATTTCAACGAACTGAAAGATGCACTGCCCCTTGACAGTGTCAATATTTCGGGAATTATTGATGCAGACCTGAAAGTGAAGGGAAACTACTCATCCATAGATAAAGAGGAATATGACAAAATTCAATCGGAAGGAACAGTCGATTTGACCAATTTTCTGTATGAAAGCCCTGAACTAACCCAGCAGGTGAAAGTTCCGGCAGGAAAGCTGACGTTTAGCCCTAAAGCTGTCAACCTGAGCGGATTGAATATCAACATCGGGCAGAGCGACTTCCGGTTGTCGGGAAATGTTACCAATTATCTGAATTATCTTTTTAAAGAGGGAACTTTGGCGGGGAATCTACAGCTTAATTCGGCACAGATTGACTTAAATGAGCTTCTTCGGCTGCAAGTGGCAAAGGAGGAAGAGCAACAGAAAAAAGCAGAAGCTTCTAAGAAGTCCGAAGATAAAAGTGAGGAAGTTCTGGTGTTTGATGTGCCGGCAAATGTTGATTTTACCTTTCATTCCGATATTCAGCGTGTGATTTTTGAAAGGATGCCCATTACGGATGTGAAGGGATTAATCACCGCCAGAAACGGAAAATTAGTTCTGGATGGCTTGAATATGCGAATGTTAGACGGTGGCTTGAAGCTGAGCGGCTCCTACGAAAATACTGCTGAAAACAAGCCGCTTTTTGATTTTTCCTTTGATTTGTCGGACATTGATATTCCGAGAGCCTATCAGACATTGCTGAGCGTGCAGCGCATGATTCCCATTGCCGGCAACAGTCAGGGAAAATTCAACACCAGTCTGAAAGTGAACGGGCAGTTAAGCCCTGATTTTGGCATCCTTGCATCTTCGGTTGACGGAAGCGGACTGTTCAATACAAAAAACTTACAGATTATCGAATCGCCATTATTCAGCCAATTGAAGGGATTGCTGAAATCCGAGAAGCTGAATAATGTGAAAATTGATGATTTCCGTGCTTTTGTCGAGGTTGAAAAAGGTACCATAAAACTTAAGCCGTTCAGCACTAAAGTGGCAGGACAGGAAACTACTATTTCTGGCAATCTGAATGTTGAAAATCTGATAGATATGCGCCTTGATTTTAATGTTGAGCGCGACGCTTTCGGCAATGATATTCAGAAAATTTTGGGTGTTTTACCCGGACAGGAACGCATTCAGCTGATTCCTGCTTCAGTGGTTCTTAAAGGTCCGGTTGGCAAGCCGGAGGTGAAAATCGATCTGGAAGAAGCCCGAAAAACGATTACTAACGAAGTAAAAAAATCCACCCAGGAAAATCTTCAGGAAAGTATCAATAAAATAGGTGAAGGACTGAAGAAGTTGATAAAATAATTACCTCTTTTTGATAAAATTTTTTGCCAGTCCGAAATATATACCTATTTTCGTGTCCGTACACGGAAAGTAAAAATCGAATATTTTAACAACTTTAAATACAGGAAAATGATATTGGGAAAGTATAGTTTTGGAGTGGGAGACCGCTTTAGTCATCAGGGAGAAGCACAGTTGCGTGCACTGATGAAAGCCAACGAGAAAGGAATTGAAGTTTTTCCGGTGTGGAATAAATCCAACCGTGAGCACAACACCATTCATTCAAATCCGGTTGATACGCGTATTGAAGCAGATGCAGCCGTGAAGAATCTGGGCTGGAATAAATCCTATTTTGTGGATGCCGACCATATAAATCTGACAAATGTGGACAGGTTTATTGATCATTCCGATTTTTTCACCCTTGATGTCGCCATGTATATCGGAAACAGCTCATCTGACGAAAAAATTACTGCATTCAAAAAGTCATGTGAATCTTTGGGGGCTGTGGTGAATATTCCCGGAATTCCGGAGCCGCTTCATATTTCGGATAGCCTGTTAGACGAAGTTGCCGGAAAATATCTGGCGGCTGTTGAGGAAGCCGGAAAAATTTACCGTTACATAAAATCCAAAAAGGGAGAGTCCAATTTTGTTACTGAGGTTTCCATGGATGAGGTGGAAGCTCCGCAGACTCCGGTGGATATGTTTTTTATCCTGAAAATGATAGCCGATGAGCAAATCCCGGCTCAAACCATTGCACCCAAATTTACCGGAAGATTTAATAAAGGTGTGGATTATGTCGGTGATGTGGATCAGTTTGCCAAAGAGTTTGAACAGGATATTCTGGTTATTGACTATGCAGTAAAAACGTTTGGTCTTCCTGAAAATCTGAAACTCAGCGTTCATTCAGGATCGGATAAATTCAGCATTTATCCGGTTATGGCAGAAGTTATTGAAAAATATGATAAAGGGCTGCATGTTAAAACTGCCGGCACAACCTGGCTTGAGGAGGTGATTGGTCTGGCAATTTCCGGAGAGGAAGGATTGGCAGTGGCAAAAGATATTTATGTGCAGGCGCTTGGACGTAAGGAAGAGCTGTGTGAGCCTTATGCAGATGTGATAGATATTGACGACTCAAATCTGCCGTCACCGGAAACAGTTTCCGGCTGGAGTGGTGAAAAATTTGCCAATACGTTGCGCCATATTCCCGGGCACGCCGACTATAATTCCAATTTCAGACAGCTTATTCATGTCGGCTATAAGGTTGCTGCCGAAATGGGTGAAAGATATACCGGTTTGCTGAAAAAACATACCGATGTGGTTGGACAATGTGTTGAAGAAAACATTTTTGAACGCCATTTGAAAAGATTGTTCAAACTTTAAAATCGAAGTTATGAAGAAATTTATGGATGAAAACTTTCTGTTGCAAACAGAAACGGCACAGAAGCTCTATCATGAACATGCATCAAAAATGCCAATTTTTGATTATCACTGTCATGTTTCTCCAAAGGAAATCGCTGAGGATAAGCAATTTGAAAATATTACACAAATCTGGCTTTACGGCGACCATTATAAATGGCGCGCCATGCGCGCCAACGGAGTAAATGAGCGTTTTTGCACCGGCGATGCTTCCGATTGGGAAAAGTTTGAAAAATGGGCGGAAACGGTGCCCAATACTCTTCGCAATCCACTATATCACTGGACACATCTGGAATTGAAGCAGTTTTTTGGCATTGAAAAATTGTTAAATCCGTCCACAGCAAAGGAAATCTGGGATGAGTGCAATGCCAAACTGCAAACGCCTGAATATTCCGTTCGGAATATCATCCGCAAAGCGAATGTACATACCATTTGCACTACTGACGATCCTACGGATTCGTTAGAATATCATCGTCAGATTAAAGCAGACAATTTTGAAGTTGCCGTACTGCCTGCATGGAGACCTGACAAAGCGATGGCTGTGGAAAATACATCAGCTTTTAATCAATATGTGAATCAGCTTGCCAAAGTTTCCGGAATTTCAATAGCAACCTTTTCAGATTTTATGGATGCACTTGAAAACAGGCATCAGTTTTTCCATGAAAATGGGTGTCGTCTTTCCGATCATGG
>CAYNOQ010000071.1:4612-7042 GCA_964398855.1 uncultured Mariniphaga sp.
AGCTTGACATGGAAAATAAGCTGACCAAAACAATACTTTATAATTTGAACCCTCGTGATAATGAGTTGTTTGCGACTATGATTGGAAACTTTCAGGACGGTTCGGTACCCGGAAAAATGCAGTTTGGTTCCGGCTGGTGGTTTCTCGATCAGAAAGACGGAATGGAAAAGCAGATTAATACCTTGTCAAATATGGGATTGTTGAGCCGGTTTGTGGGTATGCTCACCGATTCCAGAAGTTTTCTCTCCTATTCACGTCACGAATATTTTCGCAGAACTCTTTGCAACCTGCTTGGAAATGATGTGGAAAACGGTGAAATTCCCAACGATATGGAGCTTTTGGGAGCGATGGTGGAAAATATCTGTTTCAACAATGCGAAAGCGTATTTTAATTTTTAATAAAACACTTTCGCCTTTTTTATTCCATATAGAATATTATATTTGCAATCGATTGCAAATATCAATTTTAAATTAAATTAATGAAAAAGAAAGTCGTTACGTTTGGAGAAATCATGTTGCGGCTTGCAGCACCCGGCTATCTTCGGCTGTCTCAAAGCACGGAACTCAGCGCTACATTTGGCGGAGGAGAAGCTAATGTTGCCGTTTCGCTTGCAAACTATGGTATTCCGGTTGATTTTGTTACCCGGCTTCCTGAAAATGATCTCGGGAGAGCATGTATGATGGACTTGCGTAAGCATGGTGTGGGAACAGACAAAATTATATGGGGAGGTGAACGCCTTGGAATTTATTTTCTTGAAACCGGCGCAGTTAGCAGGGGAAGTAAAGTGATCTATGATCGCGCTCATTCATCGGTTTCGCAGATAAAGCCGGGGATGATTGACTGGGAAGCTGTTTTTGAAAGTGCATACTGGTTTCACTGGACGGGTATTACTCCTGCAATTTCACAAGATGCAGCCGATGTTTGTCTGGAAGCAATCAGAAAAGCCAATTCTCTGGGCATCACAGTTTCATGTGATTTGAATTTTCGGAAAAACCTTTGGAATTATGGTAAAACTGCCGGTGAAGTAATGCCGGAGCTTGTTGCGGGAACAGATATTATCCTGGGAAATGAAGAAGATGCCGAAAAGGTATTGGGAATAAAACCGAAAGGTGTTGATATAACCGGTGGTGAGGTTGAAGGCGTAGCTTATGAATCGGTTTCAAAACAGATTATGGAGAGATTTCCAAGATGTAAAAAAGTTATTACAACTTTACGTGGATCGGTAAATGCCAATCACAACTCGTGGTCGGGTGTTCTTTGGGATGGAGAACAACTGTTTGAAGCTCCGGTTTATCAGATAACACATATTGTTGACCGTGTTGGCGGCGGTGATTCATTTATGGGCGGATTGATATACGGTTTACTGAGCTATGAAGGAGATGACCAAAAAGCGTTGAATTTTGCTGTTGCCGCTTCATGCTTGAAACATACTATATATGGTGATTATAATCAGGTTACGGTTCAGGAAGTAGAAAAACTGATGGGTGGCGATGCTTCCGGCAGGGTAGCGAGATGAAAGCCTCCTTAAATCCCTCCAAAGGAGGGACTTGAAGAAAAGGCTTGTCAAGATTTAAAGAAGTTTAATTAATATATCCGTCAGTAGAAGAATCCGGAACTTGGAACATAAAACTTTAATTTATGGCACGATTTACAAGAATAGAAGTCGTATTAAAAATGAAGGAAACCGGCATGATTCCGGTATTTTACAATGCCGATGCAGAAGTGTGCAAAAGAGTGGTAAAAGCTTGTTACGATGGTGGAGTTCGGCTTTTTGAATTTACAAACAGAGGTGATTTTGCGACTCTTGTTTTTGCCGAATTGAATAAATGGGCACAAACAGAATGTCCTGAAATGATTATGGGTGTCGGGTCTGTTATAGACGAAGGCACAGCCGCCATGTATATTGCATTAGGCGCTAATTTCATAGTTTGCCCGCTGATTGATGAGGCAACTGCAAGGGTGTGTAACAAGCGAAAAATTGCATGGAGTCCGGGTTGTGCCACAGTTACTGAAATCGGACGAGCGCATGAATTAGGGGCAGAGGTGGTAAAAATATTTCCTGGTTCGGAGGTGGGAGGTCCCGGCTTCGTTAAAGCAGTTAAAGGTCCGATGCCCTGGATCAATATAATGCCGACCGGTGGAGTTTCTCCTACTGAAGAAAATCTGAAAGAGTGGTTTGACGCCGGTGTTTTTTGTGTCGGAATCGGGTCAAAATTGTTTCCCAGGGAGATTCTGGAAAGTGAAAATTTCATGCTTATCACACAAAAATGTGAAAACACATTGAAAATCATTAGAAAATTTAAAAAGTAATCAATACCAATTAGAATGAATTTAAAAAAAACAATTCCGGCTATTGCAGCGCTACTCTTTATTTTTAGTTCATGCACGGGACCACTTGACTCAACCCGTCTGAAACTTGCGCACGGACTT
>CAYNOQ010000071.1:7142-13029 GCA_964398855.1 uncultured Mariniphaga sp.
TTCGTGCTCTTGGCGGTTCTGCTACTCCGATTTCCTGGGGCGAGTTATATACGGCGCTTCAAAGCGGTGTGGTTGACGGTGCCGAGAATAATCCCCCAAGCCTTTATACTTCACGACATTATGAAGTCTGCAAGTACTATTCATTAGATGAACATACTACTGTACCCGACGTGCTGATAATGAGTAAAGTTATCTGGGACAAACTTTCGGATCAGGAAAAGGCATGGTTGCAGCAGGCTGCCGATGAATCAGCTGTTCTGGAACGTAAACTCTGGGAGGAATCTGAGAAAGAATCACTGGAAGCTGTTCAGAAAGCAGGAGTGAAAATCAATTATCCCGACAAACAACCTTTTATTGATAAGGTAAAACCGTTGTTGGAGAGTTACAGTAATAACAAAGTCATCTATTCCTATATTAAACGTATTCAGGAAGTTGAATAAAAAGAACATTATGAATATAAGACAAACTATTGACAAAATTCTTGAATGGATGCTCATTGCATTGATGAGTATCTTGGTAATTGACGTGCTCTGGCAGGTAATGAGCAGGTATGTGATGAATTCACCCAGCAGTTTTACTGATGAGCTGGCTGGTTTTCTTCTGATTTGGGTTGGCTTGCTTGGCGCTGCTTATGTGGCAGGAAAACGTGAGCATTTAGCCATCGACCTGCTTATTCAAAAAAGTTCTCCCGAAAGAAAATATAAGTTAGAACTGATTATAAGCGCAATAATTGTTCTTTTTGCAATTGGCGTATTACTCGTTGGTGGAAGCTGGCTGGTCTATACCCGTTTCTATCTTTCCGTTAAGTCCGCAGCTTTGGGAATGCCTGTGGGAATTGTCTATCTGGTGCTTCCCATCAGCGGAATTCTGATTGCCTATTTCGATATTGACAACATAATTAACATGGTTAAAGACAACCGGAAAAACTAATTATTATGGAATTTTTAGAGGTATTTATTCTTGTTTTCAGCTTTCTTGTTCTCCTTGTAATTGGAGTTCCCATCGCTTTCAGTATCGGAATTTCCGGAATTTTAACCATGTTGGTCAGTATAGATGTCATTCCGGCGCTCACCACTTTTTCACAGCGAATGGCAACCGGGTTAGACAGCTTTGCATTGCTGGCGATACCGTTTTTTATCCTTGCGGGAAATATTATGAATAGCGGGGGAATTGCCATCCGGCTGATTGACTTTGCCCGGGTATTAGTTGGCAGAATACCGGGCGGCGTGGCAATGGTGAATGTGATTGCCAACATGCTTTTTGGAGCAATTTCCGGTTCTGCGGCTGCTTCAGCTTCTGCAATCGGCAGTATTATGCAGCCTGAAATGAAAAAAGAGGGTTATCCCGAAAATTTTAGTGCAGCGGTGAATATCACATCAGCAACCACCGGACTTTCTATTCCGCCCAGTAATGTGCTGATTGTCTATTCTCTTGCCAGTGGCGGCGTCTCCATCACGGCTCTTTTTCTTGCAGGATATTTGCCGGGTATTCTAACCGGAATTGCCATTATGATTACTGCCATCACCATGCTTGTATTCCGGGATAAAGGGATTGGCGCTGCTTTGAGAACTCTTGGAGTTGTTACTTTGATTTTTGTTGGGCTGGTTATTGCTTATCAGGGAGTTACCTTTTCTAAAACCAATTTTTCACCATTTGTAAATCGGATTTTACTTTACCTTATTTTAGCAGGATTTGCCCTTTTTGCAACCATAAAAACCATACGGAACAAGGAAAAAGCACTGCATGGAACCAAAAAGTTCTTGGATGCCATCCCCAGCCTGCTGATGCTGGTCATTGTAATCGGTGGAATTGTGGCAGGCTTTTTTACGGCAACCGAAGCATCGGCAATAGCGGTTTTGTATTCGCTGATTCTTGCATTTATCTATCGGGAAATGACAATAAAGCATCTGCCTGATATTATTTTACGCTCAGTGAAAACCACGGGAATTGTGATGTTGCTTGTTGCAACCTGTTTAGGATTGTCATGGATAATGGCTTATCAGAATATTCCGCAGAACGTGAGTGAAGGACTGCTTGCGCTTTCCAGTAATCCGTTTATGATATTGCTCATTATCAACATGCTCTTGCTGTTTGTGGGTACTTTCATGGATATGACACCGGCAGTTTTGATTTTCACGCCGATTTTTCTGCCCATCGTGACCGCTATGGGAGTTGACCCAATTCATTTTGGTATCATCATGGTGCTCAATCTGAGTGTCGGACTTTGCACACCCCCGGTGGGTTCGGTGCTTTTCATCGGTTGTAGTGTGGCTGGTCTCAGCATCGACAAAGTGATCAGACCAATGATTCCCATGTTCATTGCCGTGATTATAGTATTGATACTGGTAACTTATCTTCCGCAAATCAGTTTGTGGCTGCCATCAAAATTTGGTTTCTGATTTTGCTAAATAGTTGAAATATAATGACTTTCATTTATGATAGGATAAAAGCATTAATTGCCATTTTTTTGACAACACTTATCATAGGCCTGTCCTATGTATTTGTCAAAATGGGATTGAAATACTGCACTCCGATTGATTTGTTAGCCGACAGACTGCTCATTGCTTTCGTCACTATCTGGCTGTTGCGCACATTTGGAGCAGTGAAAATCGGGAAAATTGAAAAAAAGCAAAAATTTGAACTGCTTGGTCTTTCGCTTCTCTATCCGATTGGCTTTTTCGCTTTGCAGATTTCCGGCATTGAAATTATTCCCGCTACTGAAGCAGCTATTATTTATGCGCTGTTGCCTATTTTTACATTGATTGGTTCTGCAGTTTTACTCGGAGAAGAGACATCTCTGCTTCAAAAAATTGGTGCTGTTCTTTCGGTTTTGGGTGTACTTTATATTACGTTTCAGTCTTCCATAAATATTTCCATGAATTATTGGGGATATTTCCTGATATTCAGTTCATTGATTGCAATTGTGCTCTATTTTATCCTGCTAAAAAAGACAGTGCAAAACATTCCGATTATCACTGTAACTTTTTACATTTTGATGTACGGGATGCTTATTGTAAATGTACTGAATCTGTTTTTTGCAGTTCGTATCGGAAATTTGAATGAATTTTTGGGAAGATTTTACCATGCTGAATATTGGTATGTTGTGCTTTATCTTGGGATTTTATCCACGTTCATTACTTCGTTTTTGACCAATTTCAGTTTAAAATATCTGCCTGCAAGTGTGGTTGGTGTTTTCAACAATTTTAGTCCGGTAATCGGGTTGTTTGCAGGAGTGATTATTCTGAAAGAGACCCTTTTCAGCCACTATATTTACGGCGGAATCATTGTTTTAATCGGCTTATTTATGAGTACTCCCTTCTCTTTTTCACTTCCGCGGATGCTCTGGCGTTTCAGCCTGAAGAATTGAAAATCAGCAAAAATTGAATGAGTAGAAAATATTCTATGTTTCTCTCAATGTTCTCATAATCAGAGTGGCCAGAATCAGTAATAAATCAATTTAGAAGAAAAATCGAAAATACGGTGGGGCAGAATTATTTACATAATTTTGCAAACATTTTTTCGGTAAATGAAAAGTATTAACTTTGCGTTTGAATTGAAGTAAAAATGACAGAAGAAGATCGTTTTCTTTTGAATGAGTTGAAAGCCAATGTACAACACCTTTTTCAGGAATATCAAAAACTGAAAACGGAGAAGAATACACTCAAAGAGAGTATTTCGGTATTGACTCAGGAGATTGCGCGACTTGAGCAGGAGAAAGCGGATTTAAGTCAGGAAAGTGAAAAAGTTAGGCTTGCCAACCGGTTCCTTGCCGGCAACGACAAGGACGGGGAAGCAAGAAAAAAAATAAATAGTTTAGTACGGGAAATTGATAAATGTATTGCATTACTCAACAAGTAAGTAGTGTATTGTGAATAATAAGCAGCAGAGAATTAATATCCGAATCGGTGGAAGGGCTTACCCGCTCACCGTTAATCGTGATGATGAAGAGAGACATCGGATAGCAGAAAAGAAAGTGAATGAAACAGTGGGTAAATACAGAGAGCTGTTTCACGACAAGGATTGGCAGGATATACTGGCAATGGCAGCTTTTCAGATTGCACTGGACAACACGGGGCTTTTGAAGCGTGCAGACAGGTCTCTTTTCAATGAAGGATTGAAGGATTTAAATGATGATATTTCAGATTTTTTGAAAGAGCATACTGAAAATTAGGGAATTAAAATAAATATTTATCACGTACCCGTATTGAATTGCACTGTTTTACAGAGCAATTTTTTACGGGTTTTTTATAATTAATTAAAATATATACAATGGATTGGATTCAAATATTGATAGGATTCGCTGTCGGATTTCTGGGCGGCGGAACGTTGGCTTACTATATCTGGAATACGGCTCTAAGTGGCAGAAGTCGCAAAATTATTGAAGAAGCCAGAGCCGAAGGTGAAGTTATTAAGAAAGATCAGACACTTCAGGCAAAAGAGAAATATCTGCAGCTGAAAGTGGAGCATGAAAAATTTGTTCAGGAGAAAAACAACAAAATCAATCAGCTGGAGAACAAGCTGAACCAGCGCGAAACAAATATTAATCAGCGGCGCGAAGAGCTGCAGAAAAGTGTTCGCGAATTTGAAATCACCAAAAAAGAGACTGAAACAATTCGTGAAAATCTCAATGTTCAGTTACAGCGGGTTGAGCAGAAAAGTGAAGAATTGGACAAATTATTTCGTCAGAAATTAGAAAAATTGGAGCAGCTTTCAGGATTATCGGCAGAGGAAGCAAAAGCTCAGCTTGTTGATTCACTGAGAGATGAAGCAAAATCTGAAGCAATGGCTTATATCACCGAAATTGTTGAGGAAGCACGGCAAACTGCCAATAAGGAAGCCAAGAAAATTGTAGTGAGGTCGATACAGCGTGTGGCTACCGAAACGGCGGTAGAAAACGCAGTAACTATTTTTCATATTGAAAGTGATGAAATTAAAGGACGAATTATTGGTCGCGAAGGGCGAAACATCAGAGCGCTTGAAGCGGCAACCGGCGTAGAAATCATTGTGGATGACACACCGGAGGCTATCGTGCTTTCCGCATTTGACCCGGTGCGCAGAGAAATTGCACGTCTGGCATTGCATCAGCTGGTAACAGACGGACGCATTCACCCGGCACGCATCGAAGAGGTGGTTGAAAAGGTGAAAAAGCAGATAGAAGAAGAGGTGATTGAAACCGGGAAACGTACAGCCATTGATTTGGGAATTCACGGTTTGCACCCCGAGCTGGTGCGGCTGATAGGCAAAATGAAATACCGCTCTTCCTACGGACAGAATCTGTTGCAGCACTCACGCGAAGTTGCCAACCTGAGCGCTATCATGGCAGCTGAGCTGGGACTGAATCCCCAAAGGGCAAAACGTGCCGGTTTGCTCCACGACATTGGTAAAGTGCCGGACGATGAGCCGGAATTACCCCACGCAGTTTACGGGATGAAACTGGCAGAAAAGTATAAGGAAAAACCGGATATTTGTAATGCTATCGGTGCACACCATGATGAAGTGGAGATGGAAACTTTGCTGGCACCGATTGTGCAGGCGTGCGATGCCATTTCCGGTGCCCGTCCGGGTGCCCGCCGCGAAGTGGTGGAATCTTACATCAAGCGGTTGAAAGACCTGGAAGATTTGGCGCTTTCCTATCCGGGAGTTACCAAAACTTACGCTATTCAGGCAGGGCGTGAACTGCGCGTTATTGTTGGTTCCGATAAAATCAGCGATCAGGATGCAGAACAGCTCTCTTACGATATTTCAAAACGAATTCAGGATGAGATGACCTATCCTGGACAGATTAAAATCACGGTTATTCGCGAAACGCGGGTGGTGAGCTATGCGAAGTAGTTCCGGGTTCCGGGTTCCGGGTTCCGAGTTCCGAATTCCGAGTTCCGAGTTCCGA
>CAYNOQ010000072.1:0-12818 GCA_964398855.1 uncultured Mariniphaga sp.
TCAGAAGGTTTATCCAGATTTATCCGGACAAATGCAAAAGTCCCCCTGACCATTGTGGTGATTTTCTCAGCTTCAGGGACAATATCTTCTATAAGCTTGGCAATATCCTCCACATAATCAAACGTATAATCGTAAGTGGACCCTTCAATTGTTACTACTCTTGCATTCATTTGCGAGCGGTCTTCCATAGGCGCCATTTCGCCGGGAATAGCTTTCCATAAAAGAAAAATCAGCAGAAATGATAAAACCAGAATGAGCAGTGAAACGTATCTTGTTTTTAAGAATTTATCCAATGAATTCTGATAGATTGTATTCAGTTTCACAAAAAACTTCTCACTCCAGTTGTAAAATTTACTGCGTTTCTTTCTTGATCTCAGAAGCTTGGTTGAAAGCATTGGCGTAAACGTAAGCGCCACAAGCGACGAAATGGTTACTGCACCGGCAATCACAATACTGAATTCGCGGAAAAGCCTTCCGGTCATTCCTTCAAGGAAAACAATGGGGAAAAACACAGCCACCAAAGTGATGGTTGTGGCAACAATAGCAAAAAATATTTCGTCAGCACCTTTAAATCCGGCTTCCATCGGCGACATGCCCTGCTCAATTTTCACATAAATATTTTCCATCATCACAATGGCATCGTCCACCACAAGCCCGATTGAAAGCACAACGGCAAGCAGGGTGAGCACATTGATGGTGAACCCCGCAATATACATAATGAAGAACGAGCCAACCAGCGAAATGGGGATTACCAGAATGGGAATCAGCGTTGTGCGCCAGTCGCGCAGGAAGAAGAAAATAATCACCACAACCAGAAAAAATGCCACATAAATTGTGGTCATTACCTCATCAATTGATGAACGGATATATTCAGTGCTATCAAAACCAATTTCGATTTCCACATCATCCGGGAGATCTTTTTTTATAAACTCAAGGCGCTCATAAACATCATCCACAATGTCGATATGGTTTGCGCCCGGCTGGGGGATTACTACGGTAGAAATCATGGGCACTCCGTTGATTTTCATTATTCCCCGCAAATCTTCCGGACCGAGTTCAGCGCGTCCGATGTCGCGAACACGAATAAGCTGATCGCCGGATTGCTTCAGAATCAGATTATTAAACTCCTCGGGAGTTGTCATCAGCCCCAATGTGCGGATAGTCAGCTCAGTGGTATTTCCCTCTATACTTCCGGCAGGAAGCTCAACATTTTCCCGTTCAATGGCATTTCTCACATCTAACGGCGTCATTTGATAGCCAGCCAGTTTTGCCGGGTCTAACCAGATGCGCATGGCGTATCTTTTTTCGCCCCAGATGCTGACTGCACTCACGCCCGAAATGGTTTGCAGCTGCTCTTTTAAGGTGAGTTCTGCAATTTCCGAAAGCTCCAGTAATGAGCGCTTCGGACTTTTTACTGCTACATTTAAAATTGGTTCAGCATCGGCATCAGCTTTTGAAACGGTGGGCGGGTCACAATCCTTGGGAAGAAACCGCTGTGCCTGAGAAACTTTATCCCGCACGTCATTTGCGGCAGTTTCCAAATCAACCGACAGTTGGAACTCAACTGTAATCCAGCTTCTTCCCTGACTGCTGCTGCTGGTCAACGAGCGGATTCCCGGAATACCGTTGATGGATTGCTCAAGCGGTTCGGTAATCTGCGTTTCAATAACATCGCTGTTTGCACCAGGATAAGAGGTTGTTACAGAGATAATTGGCGGATCCACACTGGGGAATTCCCTGACACCCAAAAAGGTTACCCCAATTGCCCCGAAAAGCATGATAACCAATGAAAAAACGGTTGCAAGAACCGGCCGCTTAATACTTATCGATGAAAGACTCATTGCAACTCACTTATTAATTGATAATTGGTTACCAGGGTATCCAACTGCACCGAAAGTCCTTCTCTCAGCTGAAGTATTGCGGTTGTCAGCAGGGTATCTCCAAAATCCAGCCCTTCCAAAATCTGAATCCGCGACTCTGTTCGCAATCCGGTTTTCACCTTCCTTTCCAGCGCTTTGCCCTTACTGAATATATAAACTTTTTCACCATCCATTTCTGGAATCAGCGCTTCCGTGGGTATGGAAACTGCATTTTCAATCTGCGAAAGCTGTGCCTTGACACTGGTAAATCTTCCGGGTCTCAACTCCTCATTGGTGTTGGGATACATTGCCCGTACAACAATTGTACGGGTGTTGATATCCACCTTGGGGTCAATTGCATATACCTTTGCATTAAACGGATTGGGGAAACCGTCAACAACAAAACTGACAGGAAAACCGGGGACCACCTGCCCTGCATATCTCTCCGGAATTGAAAACTCAATCTTCAACGGACTTGATTTCACAAGCCGCACAATTTTAGTCTGCGTAGTGGCATAAGCGCCTTCGCTGATCATCCGCAATCCGACAATTCCGTCAAACGGAGCGCGCAGCTCGGTTTCGGTGATACGTGCTTCCAGTAACATAATATCGGCATCAATGGATTGCAATTCCGTGGCAACCTGATCATAGCTTTCGCGACTGATGGCATCCCGTTCAAGCAGTTGCCGCTGTCTGAATTCCCGTTCTTCAACCAGTTTCTTTTGAGCCTGAAGTTTCAGCAGCTGCGCCTGCAAAGGCTTATCGTTGATTTTAGCCATCAATTCACCTTTTTTAACCGTTCTTCCCTCATCGAAATAGATACCGACAACTTTGCCGGCAGTTTCAAATGCAAGGTCCACCTCCTCATCGGGCAGTAACGAGCCGGTGCTGTTTATCAATTCGTGCATTTTTGTGGGAACCAGAACAAATCCACTGGCAAAAAGTGGTCTTCCGCCACCAGCAGCCCGCGCCATCATTTGCGGATTTGCGGATTCACCGGAGCTCCACAACGGTTTTAACTTTGGATACAGAATGATTCCTGCCAACAGCAGAATCAGGATTACTGAAGCAGATAACCTGAAAATGTTTTTCTTTGCCACGTCTTATACTCTTAAATGATTTTCTAACTGTAATTTTTTCTATAAGATGGTTTGACTTGCAAATTTTGAAAAGGTTAAATAGGAAAGTTCACAAATTTATAAAAGTTTTTCTTTTGGCTATGCCACTTCTTTGGCTGCCTCCAACATCTGCTCCAAAATATAACCGGCAGTTTCCACATTGGGGACATGGGGAAAAATGAGTGTCAGTTTATGATTAATTTCACGCATATTCCCTTTAGAGTTGTTTTTCTGCACAAATTGCACAATTTTCAAAAACAGCGCAGAACGGTAAAACGGCGACTGCTGGTCGGCTACAAAATAGCAAATCATTTTGTTTTCCTTCAGAATTATCTTTTCCATGCCTAATTCCAGCGCTTTCCAGCGGAGTTTCACCACATCAAGAAGCTCGCGGGTCTGCACCGGCAGTTTCCCAAAACGGTCTTCCAATCCTTTTTGAAACTGCTCCAACTGCATTTTGTTTTCAATGTTGTCTAATTCGCGGTAGAGCAGCATCCGCTCCGTTGTTCCGGGAATATATTCCTGCGGAAACAACAGCTCCATATCGGTATCGATCTGGCAATCCTGAGTAAATCTCATTGTGGGGAAAGTTTCTGCTACTGCCTGTTTTTCTTCCGGAAAAATGCCGCTGAACTCCTCCTGACGAAGTTCCAGAATGGCTTCGTTGAGAATCCGGTGATAGGTTTCAAACCCGATATCTGCAATAAACCCGCTCTGCTCGGCGCCAAGCAGATTTCCGGCACCGCGGATGTCAAGGTCCTGCATGGCAATGTTAAAACCGCTTCCTAAGTCTGAAAATTCCTCGATAGCTTTCAATCTGCGCCTTGACTCGGGACTTATGGTTGCAAGCGGCGGACTGAGCAGATAGCAAAATGCTTTTTTGTTGGAGCGCCCCACCCTGCCGCGCAGCTGGTGCAAGTCGCTCAAGCCGTAATTCTCAGCATGATTGATAATTATGGTGTTCGCGTTGGGAATATCAAGCCCCGATTCGATAATGGTGGTAGCCACTAACACATCGTAATTGCCCTGAATAAAATCCAGCATCACTTTTTCTAATTTTTGTCCTTCTAAACGCCCATGGGCAACCACCGTGGAAACGCCCGGAACAATCCGTTTTATGGTCTCTTCCACCTCATAAATATTCTGAATCCGGTTGTGCAGAAAAAAGACCTGCCCGTTCCTTGCCACCTCATACTGTATCGCTTCGCGGATAATCTGCTCATTAAACCCGTGAACTTCGGTGATAATGGGATAGCGGTTTGGCGGCGGCGTCCGGATTATGGAAAGGTCGCGCGCGCCCATCAGCGAAAACTGAAGCGTACGCGGAATGGGTGTTGCTGTCAGCGTGAGCGTATCCACATTAACTTTTAATCTTTTCAATTTCTCCTTCACGGAAACCCCAAATTTCTGTTCCTCGTCGATGATTAACAGCCCAAGGTCTTTAAACTGAACATCCTTGCTCACTAACCTGTGGGTTCCAATGAGAATATCCACCTTCCCCTCTGTAAGCTCCTCAAGAATTTTTCGGATTTCGGCAGTCGATTTAAACCTGCTGATATATTCAATCCGCGCGGGAAAATCTTTCAGCCTGTCAAAAAAAGTTTTGTAATGTTGCAGAGCCAAAATGGTTGTGGGCACTAACACAGCAACCTGCTTGTTGTCAGTAACCGCTTTAAAAGCAGCCCGGATGGCAATTTCCGTTTTGCCAAATCCCACATCGCCGCAAATCAGCCTGTCCATGGGAATTTGTTTCTCCATATCCTCCTTAACGGCAGCTGTTGCTTTCTCCTGATCGGGAGTATCTTCATAAATAAAGGAAGCTTCCAGTTCGTTTTGCAGATAAGAATCGGGAGAAAAAGCGAAGCCTTTTTCCGTCAGGCGTTCAGCATAAAGGGCAATCAGCTCTTTTGCAATATCCTTTACCCTGGCTTTGGTGCGGTTTTTCAGGTTTTGCCATGCGCCGGTTCCCAGCTTATTCAGCGAAGGTTCTGTGCCGTCTTTCCCCTTATATTTTGAAATGCGGTGCAGCGAATGGATATTTACCAGCAATGAATCGTTGTTTTTGTATATCAGCCGGACAGCTTCCTGCGTTTTCCCGTTAACCTCACTATTCACCAAACCTGCAAACTTCCCGATTCCGTGATCGATATGCACAACATAATCCCCCGGATGAAGTGCGTTCAGCTCTTTCAGCGTCACAGCCTCGCGCCGATCTTTTCTGGTTTTCAGTTTAAAACGGTGATAGCGCTCAAAAATCTGGTGGTCGGTGTAGCAACAAATTTTCAATTCGTGGTCAACAAATCCCTGAGACAGCGTGAAATTAACCGGCATAAACTGTACCGTTGATTTCACATCGCGGAAAATTGCCTGCAAACGTTCAATCTGTTTCTCCTGATTGGAAAGAATGAAAATTTTATAACCCAAATTCAGGTATTCCTCTAAATTTTCACCCAATAAATCAAATCTTTTGTTGAAAACCGGCTGCGGAGCATTGGAAAATTTTAAAACCGTATCGGGTTGAAAACCCGGCTCACTGCCCCAGTCGCAGAACGTTTTGTTCTTCAGCTGATTTTTCAGGGTTTCTCCCGAAGCAATCCGGTTCAAAAGATCATCCCTGTCTGCTCCGGCAAGAATGGTTTGCCGGTGAATTTCATTCACCTGATAAAAAAAGCTGTCTGCGCTGTCTCCGAAAAAAATTGTGCCGGCGGGCAAAAATTCAATAAGCGAAATCCGGGTTTCTCCCGCCTCACCGGTCTGAATATCGGGAATGATGGTTATACGTTTCAGGTTTTCCTTAGAAATCTGAGTATCAATGTTAAAACTGCGGATTGACTCCACTTCATCACCAAAAAAGTCGATGCGGCAGGGGTCTTCATTCGAATAGGAAAATATGTCCACAATACTTCCGCGCACGGCAAACTGACCCGGTTCATAGACAAAATCCACCCGCTCAAAGCCATATTCAAACAGAAATTCATTGATGAAACGGATTGAAATCTTGTCGCCAACATTTATCTGAAGTGTGTTTTTCTCGAAACTTTCCGGTGAAATCACCTTTTCAACCATTGCTTCGGGGTAGGTTACTATAAGGTGCGGATTTCCGTTGTTTTGAATAGCGTTTAACGCTTCGGTTCGCTGAACGATAAACTCCTGTTCAGGCTGGTCAAACCGGATGGAGCGCTTGTATGAAGATGGGAAAAAAATCGCGGATTGGGACAAACCCAAATTGTTCAGGTCATCATACAGATAGGCGGCTTCCTCCCTGTCGTCCAACAAAAAAACCATGTTTTTTTGAAGTTTTTCCGAAAGATTGGCTGCCAGAATTGTTTTGGAAGAGCCAATAAGCCCCTGCAGGTGAATTTTTTCACCGGGGGGGGCAGCCAGTTTCTTTGTCAGCGAAACAAGTTGCTTTTGCCCCTTAAAATATTTTAGAAAATGTACAGGGTCCAAAATTTCCTGAAATTTTTTGACAAAAATATCAATAATGGATTATTTGTCTCAACCTGAATCGGGTAAAATGGAAAACAGGAATTCCGATTTAACGTTTTGGGGCGTGCTGAAAATTCTTTTTCCTTCTCCTCTTTTTCGGCTTTTTAACCGGTTTTTCTGCCTCATACCGGTCAATCTTCTCATTATTTGTTGTTTGCCAGTTCATCTCGGCACTACTCAAACTGTCCTTTTTGGGTATTTCGGGTTTTTTCCCACGCTTGTTAAGCTGAATAATCTCTTTCACCTCTTTGAGCGAAAGTACAAAAGCTCCGGAAATTGCCTCACCCTCAATGGTAAACCATATCTCTCTTTTCAGGTAGTCCGTTTTCAGCGGCTTTGCAATTCCTTTTGCCATCTCCAGATGAATCAGCTCTTCGGGAAACTCCTGTCGCGCTTCCATATACACATCCAGTTCATACAACAGACAGCATTTCAGCTTTCCGCAGGCGCCGACCATTTTTTGTGCAGCCGGTGATAAGCCCTGCTTTTGTGCCGCATCCGAAGAGATGCTGGAGAAATCGGTTCGCCAGCTGGAACAGCACAGTTCCCTTCCACACGAGCCGATTCCACCCACAAGTCCGGCTTCCTGCCTTGCCCCGATCTGCTTCATTTCCACTTTAATTTTAAACTCGCGGGCATAATGCTTGATCAGTTCGCGGAAATCAACACGCTCGTCAGCAATATAGTAGAAAATTGCTTTTTTCCCGTCGCCGTAGTATTCAACTTCTCCAATTTTCATGTTGAGACCCAACTCCGAAGCCAGCTTCCTCGCCCGGATCAAAGTCGGTTTTTCCCTCTTTCGTGCTTCGTTCAGCACAAGCAAATCGTTTGGGGTGGCTTTTCGATAAATGGTATTTAAAGTGTAGCGTTTCGGGTTTTTCACTTTTCGCTCAAACTGCTTTTCCGCATAATAACCGGTCAGGGAAATTTCACCCACATCATGTCCGGGCGTCATTGCCACCACCACTTTATCTCCACGTCTCAACGGTATTCCTTCCGTATTTCTGAAAAACTCTTTTCGTGTTGTCTTAAATTTAACTTCAACTATATCTGTATAATCCGATGTATCCGGTAGTTCATTCCGCCAGTTAAACATACTGGTTCTTTCATCAGTTTCTATAGTATTGAACGCACATCCTGCACAACTCATAACTCCTGTTCTTTATAGAATTCTTTTGCAAAGATTGAAAAAAAGATTTAATTGTCCTTAATTATTCAGTTAAAATTTGATAAACGATGTAAGCCCAAGGTTCAGCAACAATAAAATCCGGCATGAAAAAACAGTAAATATTTTGCAAACTATGGGGTTGCTATTTTTTCGGGAAAACCAAACTATTATCTTTGCTAACCATGACAGGAAAGGGAAAATATGCGGAAACGCCTTTGATGCGGCAATATTATAAAATCAAAAGCCAGCATCCCGATGCAGTTTTGCTGTTCCGGGTAGGTGATTTTTATGAAACTTTTGGCGAAGATGCCATTAAGGCATCCGACATATTGGGTATCACGCTCACCCGCCGGGCAAACGGCGCTGCAAGCTATGTGGAGTTAGCCGGTTTCCCGCATCATGCATTAGATACCTACCTTCCCAAATTAGTGCGCGCCGGTCAGCGGGTTGCCATCTGCGAGCAGCTTGAAGACCCGAAGCTTACCAAAAAAATCGTGAAACGCGGCATTACCGAGTTAGTTACACCCGGGGTTTCCATCAATGAAAATATTTTAGAAAACCGTGAAAATAACTTTTTGGCTTCAGTTCATTTCGATAAAAAAATGGCCGGCGTCGCATTTATGGATATTTCCACCGGCGAATTTTTGACTGCCGAAGGGAATTACGAATATATCGACAAGCTGCTCAGCTCGTTTCAGCCCAAAGAGGTGCTGTTTCAGCGTGGCAGAAGCCAGGAGTTTACGGAAATTTTCGGAAGCAAGTATTACACTTACAATCTGGACGATTGGGTTTATACCGAAACGGCTGCTTCCGACCGGCTGACACGCCATTTTGAAACCACTTCACTGAAAGGTTACGGTATTCAGAACATGCAGCTGGCGATTATCGCTTCGGGAGCCGTGCTCCACTATTTAGACCTGACGCAGCATCATCAGATAAAGCACATTACCGGACTGAGCCGGATTGAGGAAGACCACTACGTTTGGTTAGACCGGTTCACCATCCGCAATCTCGAACTTTTTACACCTTTGCACGAAAGCGGAAAATCACTGATTCAGGTGATTGACAAAACCATAACTCCCATGGGCTCGCGCCTGCTGAAACGTTGGTTGGCTCTGCCGCTGAAGGATATTGGTCCCATCGGTGAAAGACTTGATACCGTTGAGTTTTTTCTGAAAAATCCTGAAATCAGGGAAAATCTCGAAGACCATCTCCGGCTGATTGGCGACCTGGAGCGGCTGATTTCAAAAGTGGCTGTGGGGCGCATCAATCCCCGCGAAACGGCACAGGTTAAAAATGCGCTGAACGCTATTGTGCCCATTAAACAGTTATGCACCGAAGCCGGAAACAAAATGCTCAACCGGTTTGGCGAACAGCTGAATTCCTGCGAACTGATCAGAAACAGGATACAAAATGAGATAGTAAATGACCCGCCAACTGCCGTGAATAAAGGAAAAGTGATTGCCGAAGGTGTTTCGGAAGAGCTTGACGATTTGCGGAAAATTGCATATTCCGGGAAAGACTATCTGCTGCAACTACAGAAAAGAGAGAGCGAAAAGCACGGAATCCCTTCACTGAAAGTGGGATTCAACAATGTTTTCGGATACTATATTGAAGTGCGCAACACGCATAAAGACAAAGTTCCTTCCGAATGGATTCGGAAACAGACTTTGGTGAGCGCAGAGCGCTATATTACCGAAGAGCTGAAGGAGTATGAAACCAAAATTTTGGGCGCCGAAGAGAAAATTCTGGCGCTTGAAACAAAACTTTTCAACGATTTGGTTTTGGCGCTTGCCGAATATATATCTGCAATTCAGCTCAATTCATTCATCATTGCACAAGCTGACTGCCTTTTGTCATTTTCCAATTGTGCAGAAAGTTATGGCTATTTCCGCCCGGATGTGAATGAAAGTACCGAAGTCGAAATTCGGGAAGGGCGACATCCCGTTATTGAACATCAGCTACCCATTGGCGAATCGTATGTTGCCAACGATGTGGTGCTCAATCAGGAAGAGCAGCAGATTATTATCATCACCGGTCCCAACATGGCAGGAAAGTCTGCGCTGCTGCGGCAAACCGCACTCATCACCCTGCTGGCGCAAATGGGTAGTTTTGTGCCGGCACAGGTGGCAAAAATCGGGTTAGTGGACAAAATTTTTACCCGCGTAGGCGCTTCCGACAACATCTCATTGGGCGAATCCACTTTCATGGTGGAGATGAACGAAGCGGCAAGCATTCTGAACAACGTTTCAGACCGAAGCCTCATTCTTTTTGACGAATTAGGACGCGGAACTTCCACCTACGACGGCATTTCCATTGCATGGTCGGTGGTGGAATATCTCCATGAACATCCGCGCTCAAAGGCAAAAACCCTTTTTGCCACGCATTACCACGAGCTGAATGAAATGGAAGGCGCATTTTCGCGTGTGAAAAACTTCAACGTTTCGGTGAAGGAAGTGGGCAACAAGGTGATTTTTCTGCGAAAATTAGTTCCCGGCGGCAGTAATCACAGTTTTGGCATCCATGTGGCAAATATGGCGGGAATGCCTAAATCTGTCACCAAACGCGCCGGACAAATCCTGAAAAAATTAGAAGGCGCCAAGGGCGGTGAAAAACTGACAAAACCGCTTGAAGAGATTGGTTCGAACAGGGAAGGTATGCAGCTCAGCATTTTTCAGTTAGATGACCCCGTTCTGAAACAGATTCGCGATGAAATTTCAAATATCGACATCAATAATCTGACTCCAATCGAAGCATTAAACAAGCTCAACGACATTAAAAAGCTGACCGGATTGCGATAAATAGAGGCTGAATACAACCTTATGCAAAAATTTCGATTTGACTATTGAGTTTATCGAACCGCATTAAAAAAAATCGAATTCATTTTCACAAAAACAACTCCTATTTTTGTAGTATTCTTTAATAAGAATAATTCTTATAAGGTAATTATACGTTTTTATGGATTTTGAAAAGATATTGCTCAACGCCGGCTTACGTGTTACTCCACAACGGTTAATTGTTTTGGAAGCGCTGTTTCAGAAGGATGCCCATCCGCTTATGGATGAGGTCATTCAGTATGTTCAAAGCAGGCAATCGCACATTGCGGTGGGGACAATCTATAATATTATCGACCTGCTCGTTGAGAAAAAGATTATTAAACGGATAAAAAGTGATAGCGGAATTATGCGTTTCGATGCAGAAACCTTGCATCATCACCATCTGGTTCAGAAAGAACCCAATCAGATTATGGACTATTTTGATGAAGAATTAGACAGATTGCTCGAAGATTATTTTGCCCGGAAGGATATTGATTATTTCGATATTGAGTCGATTAAAGTTGAGATTCAGGGTAAGTTTAAATAAAAAAACAGGATATATAAACATTTAAAAAAGTAAAAGTATGAATGCTGAAGAGATCAAGAGATTACGCGACAAAGAGAATCAGAAAAAGATGACTACCGCTGCCGGTGCGCCGGTTGCCAACAGTCAGGATTCGATGACTGCCGGTCCGCGCGGACCGATGATGCTGCAGGATGTGTGGTTTTTGGAAAAACTTGCCCATTTTGACAGGGAAGTAATTCCGGAAAGAAGAATGCACGCAAAAGGTTCGGGCGCATTTGGCACCTTCACCGTAACACACGACATCACCCGCTACACCAAGGCAAAAATGTTTAACGAAATTGGCAAAAAGACAGAAATGTTCGTTCGTTTTTCCACTGTTGCCGGTGAGCGCGGCGCCGCTGACGCAGAGCGCGATATTCGCGGATTTGCCATGAAATTCTACACGGAAGAAGGAAACTGGGATCTGGCAGGAAACAACACGCCCGTTTTCTTCCTGCGCGACCCGCTGAAATTTCCCGATTTAAACCGCGCCGTAAAACGCGACCCGCACACCAATCTTCGCAGTCCCAACAACAACTGGGATTTCTGGACCAGTTTACCCGAAGCTATTCATCAGGTAACCATCACAATGAGCGACCGCGGAATTCCGAAATCTTACCGCCACATGCACGGATTCGGCAGTCACACTTTCAGCATGATTAACGCCCAAAACGAACGCCACTGGGTGAAATTTCATTTTGAAACCCAGCAGGGCATTGAAAATTTAACCGATCAGGAGGCTGAAGAATTAGTTGGCAAAGACCGCGAAAGCCATGGACGCGACCTGTTTGAAGCAATCGGAAACGGCAATTTCCCAAAATGGAAAATGTATATTCAGGTGATGACCGAAGAGCAGGCGAACAATATGCCTTACAATCCTTTCGATTTGACAAAAGTTTGGTACAAATCGGAATTTCCGCTCATTCCGGTTGGGGAATTTGAGCTGAACAGAAATCCGGAAAACTATTTCCAGGATGTTGAGCAGGCTGCCTTTAATCCGGCAGGCGTAATTCCGGGAATCAGCTTTTCACCCGACAAAATGTTACAGGGTCGTCTCTTCTCATACGGCGATGCGCAGCGCTACCGTCTGGGAGTGAACCATCATCAGATTCCGGTAAACCATCCGAAAGCTGCCGGAGCTACCCTCAATCCCTATCACCGAGACGGACAAATGCGCGTTGACGGGAATCAGGGCGCTTCCATTCACTATGAACCCAACAGCTACGGGGTATTGGAGGATCAGCCGGAATATGCAGACCCGGTACAAAAAGTTGACGGAGACATCGACCGCTGGAACTTTCGCGAAGATGACGACAACTACTTTGAGCAGCCCCGCAAGCTCTTTCAGCTGATGAATGACGGCGAAAAACAGCGCCTGTTTGAAAATACCGCTCGTAACATGGGTTGCAGTGAAGACAAAATTAAAATCCGGCACATAAACAACTGCTATAAGGTTGATCCCGCCTATGGCAAAGGCGTAGCCGATGCTTTGGGCATTTCGTATGAAAAAGCCGGGATCAATTAACCTTGAAAATCAATTGACAAGTAAAAGCGCACGAAATATTTCGTGCGCTTTTTTTGACTTTAGCAATGCCTCGGCTAAATTTACGCTCTAAATTCCCGTTAACCCAAAACTAAGATATGGCGCACTTTGCGAAAAAAGGGCGGCAAAACCCCCATTACGGAAAAAATTTATATTTTTGCAGCGTCTTTAACAAAAAGACATGAAATGATTGACCCGTGGTGTAACTGGCAACACGTCTGATTTTGGTTCAGAAGAGTCTAGGTTCGAGCCCTAGCGGG
>CAYNOQ010000073.1:0-12711 GCA_964398855.1 uncultured Mariniphaga sp.
ATGCCGCATTTGGGCAAACCTTATGCCATTCAGCCTGTCTGACGAATTGTCACAATAGGGGAGCAGCCTTTTGGCTTTCATTTCCCCGTCCCCTCCTTGGGAGGGGGAGGAAGAGAAGAAAGAAATAGCGCTAAATCTCTCCGCCTCCTCCCCCCACTTCAGGGTAGGGGAAAGGGAGAGGCAGAACTAACAAATATTAGCGCGAACCCCGAGTTGGTTGGGATGGGTAGGTCTGGCGACGCCGTCAGATCTAATGACGCTGACCCCGAGTTGACCGGGACGGGCGGATTTTACTTGCCAAATTTATGAGTTTCCGCGCTCTGCGTGGAATGACAGTGTTTCGTATGATAGATGATGTTTTTCAGGCGGCACAGCCTCCTGAAAACTATCATTACAATAATAATGCGGGTCATTTTTCGCGCAGCGAAAAATCTGCTGATAGTTAGCAGCAGGCTGATTGAAACTCCCCACTGCCTGTAGGCAGGCTTTAGTAAATTAGTAGCAGCAATTATTCACCTTAATTTCCACTTAATCTCCACTTAATCTCCACTTAATCTCCACTTAACCTCCACTTAACCTCCCTTACCCCTCCCAATTCATTCTTAAAAATTTCCTGCTAATTTTTTTCGATTCAATTTAAAAAAGAGAAAAAATCAGTTACACCATCAAATATTGTTCGTATATTTGCGAACTCTAATGTGAGGATTTATATGTTGAAAAAAGAGTTTACTGAGGATCAGGAAGAGATTGCACGAATTGCCAAAGCTCTTGGGCATCCTGTGCGAATTTCAATTTTGCAAATGCTTGCTAACCAGCAGTGTTGTTATCATGGCGATATGTCTGAGGTAATTCCGGTAGCAAAAAGCACTTTGTCTCAACATTTAAAAGAACTCCGGGAAGCCGGGTTAATACAGGGTGAGATTACGCCCCCGACTGTGAAGTATTGTATCAATCAGGAAAACTGGCAGTTGGCTAAGGTATTATTTGGTTCTTTTTTCAAAGATGTCAAAGAACAAGCTGCGGGTTGATAAAAAATTTTACAAATCGTGTTCGTTGTTTTGCGAAATACGAACACCTGCTTTAAATTAATATATAACATCAAATGAAAATTTTAATTCTTTGTACAGGCAACAGCTGCCGAAGCCAAATGGCACATGGTTTTTTGCAATCGTTCGACAAAAACTTGATAGTGCGATCTGCCGGCACGCAAGCCAGCGGTAGTCTAAACCTAAAGGCAGCAGAAGTGATGAAAGATGTGGGTATTGACATTTATCATCACACTTCTGACCCCGTGGAGCGATATATAAACGAAGAATGGGATTATGTAATAACCGTTTGTGGCGGAGCCAATGAAAGTTGTCCTGCATTTATTGGTAAAGTGAAACATAGGTTGCATATTGGTTTTGACGACCCATCAGAAGCTGTGGGTACTCCCGAATTTATACACAGCGAATATATCCGTGTACGTGACGAAATAAAAAATGCTTTTTACAGACTATACACTGAAATAAAAGAGAAATAATGAGCAATAAAAAAATGGGATTCTTAAATAAGAATCTAACTCTTTGGATTTTTTTGGCAATGACCATCGGAGTGGGATTGGGATATTTCATACCATCATTCAGTGTGCACATAGATTCAATGTCGAAGGGTACTACCAATATACCTTTAGCAATTGGACTGATATTAATGATGTATCCGCCATTGGCAAAAGTTGACTACAAACTTCTCCCAAAAGTATTTTCAAACATGAAAGTTCTTACTACATCTTTGGTACTAAACTGGATAGTTGGACCAATACTGATGTTTATTCTTGCAATAGTTTTCCTTCATAACTATCCTGAATATATGGTGGGGGTAATCCTTATTGGATTAGCCAGATGTATTGCAATGGTAATTGTATGGAATGATTTGGCAGAGGGAAATACAGAGTATGGTGCGGGATTAGTAGCATTGAATAGTATCTTTCAGGTGTTTTTCTACAGTTTTTATGCATGGTTGTTTATCACAAAGCTACCTCCATTATTGGGACTTAAGGGTGCTATAGTTGATATTTCAATTGGTACTATTGCTGAAACTGTCGGTATTTATTTAGGACTTCCTTTTTTGATGGGCATCCTCAGCAGAGTCATTCTAGTGAAGTTGAAAGGCAAGGAGTGGTATGAACAAAAATTCATCCCTGCTATTTCACCAATTACACTGATAGCACTACTTCTTACTATTATGTTGATGTTTAGCCTGAAAGGAGAATTAATAGTACAAATTCCAATAGATGTTGTCAGAATTGCTATACCGTTGATTCTTTACTTTACATTGATGTTTTTTATAAGCTTCTTTGCCAGTAAAGCTACTGGAACAAAATATGATCAAAATGCCTCTATTTCATTTACCGCTACCGGCAACAATTTTGAGCTGGCTATCGCTGTGGCAATTGGTGTGTTTGGTCTGCATAGCGGAGAGGCATTTGCTGGCGTGGTGGGTCCGTTGATTGAGGTGCCTGTGTTGATAGCATTAGTAAACGTCTCTTTATGGCTGAGAAAGAAATACTACAAAAGTGAATTAACTATTTAATAAACTACTGAAGAAATGAAAACAAAAAATCTATTATCAATCGCACTTATCACTTTAATAGTGATATCGTGTAGCAACAAAGAGCAAACAGCAAATAACGAAACAAAATCAAACGCAATAGAAATAAATGTTGACGATGCTTCGGTAACCAATGTCTATTATTTTCATGGCAAGCATCGTTGCAAAACTTGTATTGCAGTAGGTGATTTAGCCAAAAAGACTATCGAAGGGCATTATGCAGATAATAATAAAGTGAAGTTTGTAGAAATCGATACCTCTGACAAGCAGTTTGCAGACTTGGTTGACAAATACGAAGTGTCATGGAATGCTCTTATTATTACAAAGGATACTAAACATATTGATATCACCGAACAGGCTTTTGCAAATGCTGTGAACAGACCTGAAGAGTTAGTGAAGTTATTGAAAGACGAAGTAAATAAAAATTTATAATAGGATATGGAGTTTCTTCAACAGTTGGTTGACAATTCAGATATTCCAATTCTAACAGCTTTTATTCTGGGATTAATGACGGCTATTAGTCCATGCCCACTGGCTACCAACATAACAGCTACGGCATATTTGAGTAAAAATATTTCAGTAAAAAGCAGAGTGCTGATCAACGGATTGTTCTATACTTTTGGTCGTATGTTAAGCTATACTGTATTGGGCTTAATCTTTTATTTTGGAGCAAGCCAGTTTAAAGTAGCTAAACTTCTTCAAGGTATTGGTGGAATATGGTTGGGTGCGGCATTGATTGTTGCAGGTATTCTTATGTTGGATGTTATAAAGCTCAACTTGCCAATTTTTGATAAGATTAAACCACAAATAGATGAAACAAGGCAAAGAAGTGGATATTGGAACTCTTTAGTAATGGGTGTAGCATTTGCCTTAGCTTTTTGTCCTTTTAGTGGAGTGCTCTATTTTGGGGTTCTTATCCCTATGACAATAACTGCACCATCAGGGTTACTTTTGCCTCCGATTTTTTCGATAGCTACAGGGTTGCCGGTAATAATCATTGCTTATCTGTTGGCTTACAGCATGTCTGGTATAAGTCGGTTTTATAGTGGTATGCGAAGTTTTGAGAGCTGGTTTAAGCGCATTATTGCAGCTGTATTTATCATTACAGGAATATATTATATGACAATTTATATTTAGAATAAAAATAAACATTATGGAAATTAAAATTTTGGGTACAGGATGTGCCAAGTGTAAGAAGACACAATCGATAGTGGAAAAAGTGGTAGCGGAAACAGGTACAGAAGCTATAATAACAAAAGTAGAAGATATCATGGATATCATGCAATACAACGTAATGGCAACGCCTGCTGTAGTTGTGGATGGCACTGTAAAAATAAAAGGAAGGGTGCCATCTGAAAAAGAAGTCAGACAAGCTTTGGGCCTATAGTATTTAAAAGTGTAGTTTTAGTTTGATGGAAACAAAAAAAGAACTGAATTATCTATTCTGGATAGTTGTGGTTTTCGCTGCGGTATTTTTTATGCCCATCGGAAATCAGACATTCATGACAGCTGTTGAAGCCACCTTAGATTTATCGAAATGGTATGCCCGGGAACACGTAGTGTTGTGTCTTTTACCTGCTTTTTTTATTGCGGGAGTAATTTCTGTATTCGTAAGTCAGGGTGCAGTACTAAAGTATTTTGGTGCAAATGCAAAGAAATGGCTGGCATATACCTTTGCTTCAGTTTCAGGAGCTATACTTGCAGTTTGTTCCTGCACAATTTTGCCTCTTTTTTCAAGCATCTATAAGCGTGGTGCCGGCTTAGGACCGGCAATTGCCTTTTTGTATTCGGGTCCTGCAATCAGCATTTTATCTATTATACTTACAGCAAGAATTTTGGGTGTCGAAATGGGAATTGCACGTACAGTTGGTGCAATTTTATTTTCGGTGGTTATCGGATTGATTATGGCTCTAATTTTTAGAAAAGAGGAGGAAGCCAAGAAAGAGGAACAAATGAATTTTCCCGACATGCCGGAAAAAAGACCTGTGAGCCAAACCATATTTCATTTTATGACTTTGGTGGCTATTCTGGTATTTGCAAATTGGGGCAGCCCGGCAGCTGATGATACAGGCAGTGTGTGGTATTATATTTTTACATACAAATGGTTAATTACAGCAGCGTTTGCTTTAATGCTGTGTTATTCGTTAGTGAAAATATTAAAAATAAAATGGCAATGGGTTTTGTCTGCTGCATTAGCAACAACAGCATCTGCATTTATTGCAAAAGCGTTTATAACAAATGCCCTGTTTGTACCGATAGTGCCTGTGATAGTGGGAATAGCGGGACTGAGCATCATAACCCTGTTTGACAAAACTGATGAAGACAACAGAGCATGGACTCTTTCGGCATGGGAGTTTGCCAAACAGATAATGCCTATGTTGGCAATTGGTGTTGTAACAGCAGGATTCCTTTTAGGTTCCACTCACGATTCAACCGCAATTGCCGGAGTAATACCCAACGAATGGATTGAATGGGCAGTTGGTGGTAACTCGCTCTTATCAAACTTTTTCGCAAGTTTTTCAGGTGCTTTTATGTACTTTGCCACACTCACTGAAGTTCCTATTATTCAGGGATTATTGGCTTCGGGTAT
Source organism: uncultured Mariniphaga sp. (assembly GCA_964398855.1). GTDB lineage: Bacteria > Bacteroidota > Bacteroidia > Bacteroidales > Prolixibacteraceae > Mariniphaga. The sequence goes on from CAYNOQ010000073.1 coordinate 5,180, forward strand.
GGGAAAAGGTCCGGCTTTGTCGTTATTACTTGCGGGTCCTGCATTGTCGCTTCCCAATATGTTGGTGATTCGTGGTGTAATGGGCACTAAGAAAACAATAATCTTCGTAGGACTTGTTATTGTGATGGCCACATTTTCAGGATATGTGTACGGTGCGTTTTTTTAGATCGGTGATTGGAAAACAGGCATTCTGTTGTGCTATTCTGTTCTTCCTGACTTATCCCTTCTAAAATTTAGTGCAGTCATTTTTCGCTGTGCGAAAAATCTGTTGATAGCTTGCAGTAGGCTGATTGGGGCTAGTTTCCTATAAAGGCAGGTAAGCTCTGGGAAGGATTGCCTGCTTTTATCTTATGCCAGGTGGCACAAAAATAGGAGTTCAAAATATTGAAAACAACCTAAAGTTTCAGCTAATGAAACTTTTTCATTTCTTCACAAAAAAGTATCCATCATCGCGTGCGATAATGGATACCTGCCCGGCAAAAGCTGATTGCCGGAATTATTAAAAAGTATGGAATTATTTCTTATCCCACCGCATTTGCGATAAGGAAAGTAACGGCTAATGCAATGATTGCGTAAAGCTCGGGGAATACGGCAAGGATAAGAGTTTTTCCTGCCACATCATGTCCTGAACCGATAGCTGCAATACCATTGGCACAAACCTGCCCCTGACGGATAGATGACAAAAGTCCCACGAAGCCAAGTATCAGTCCCGCAACAAAGACAGAAGATGCAACGCCCCATCCGATGTTTGAGCTAAGCAGCCCGTAACTGTCAATGAGGAAGTAGCCGGCAAAGCCATACAGTCCCTGGCTGCCGGGAAGCGCCGCAAGCATTATGTAGCTCCCGAAAGCCTCTCCGTTCTTTTTCATGGCGCCAACAGCCGCATTTCCGGCCATTGTTGTTCCAAACGCACTGCCTATACCTGCAAGGCCAACCATAAATGCAATTCCAATGTAAGCTAAAACAATAGGTTCCATTCTCGATTTATTTAAAATGTTATTACTTGTTAATTTATCTCTTTATTCTGTTGCGCCGGAAGCGGATTCTGCAAAAGGTCTGTATGCCTTGCCTCCGCCGGTGAAGCCGGCATTTTTATAAAATTCCACAAAAGTTAACCGGATGGGATGTACAAATGCACCTAACCCCGACATAAATATCGTGATGCCGTGCCCGGCAAGCAAAATGATAATCATCACTAACGGACCCACAATGATAATATCCGGTTTCATACTCAAAGCCATGTTGTTGAACACCATGCCTAAAATTGCGCTGGAAATTCCCAGGGCAAACAACCGGACGTATGACAACAAGTCGCCCAGCAGCCCGGTCAGCATTCCGTAAACATCCCACAAACCGGCGCCGAAATTGATTAAAATATTGCGTTTCGGATTGTTCAGCAGCAAAATGAGCACACCGGAAACAATAAAAATGATTGTTTGTGCCAAACTCGCTGCTCCAGGAGAAATGATCTCTTTGGTTTTCAACCCGAAAACTGCGACAAGCCCAACTAACAGAATCAGCCAGCCAATGGTTGAAAGCGAATAGCGAAATCCGCTCACCCGGGTGATGTTGAATACTTTCAGAACCATGCCGAAAAGCACCTGCACAGCCCCGACAATAATGGAAAGGCTGAAAAGCTGATCGGTACTAATCATATAATCTTTCATTTTGTCGAAAAAAGGAATGCCGGAATCTGCCAGTGCAATACCGAAAAATGTTCCCGTGAAAGCGCCAAAAATAACGGTTCCCAATCCTAACCACTGCGCAAGAGTGAGCGCAGATTTAATGTTGGGAAATTTACGTTTCATAAACTGGGCGGCAATAATCATCACCAATCCGTAGCCGGCATCGCCCATGGCAAAACCGAAAAACATCATGTAGAACGGTGCGAAAAACGGAACCAGATCCAATTCCCTGTGATTCGGCAGGTCATATAAATCGCCAATTATCTCATATACTTTCGAAAAACGATTGTTTTTCAGAAGGATGGGGACTTTGTCGTCATCGGTTGGCTCCTCGCAGGTGTGCAGAATATTTTTTTCTTCAAGATAGGCGTCAAGCGTGCTTTTTTTGGTTTCGGGAACCCAGCCCTCCAATAATTTTACTTTTCCTTCGACCTCTTCTTCAGTTTGTAAAAGTGCATTTTGCTCTGAAAAGTGCTGCTCTAACTCACGCTGGTAACTGCTTAACAAAGGTTTGCCGTGAAATGCGATGTGTCTCATTTCTAAATGAAGGTCATCGCTGTTTTTATGCAGATTTTCAATTTCTGCGCTAACCTGGCTCAGCGATTTGCGCGGAAGAACCAGTTCTTCTGCTCCGGGCATTTCAAGTTCCTCAACGGCAGTTTCCTCTTCCTTCTTTTCAATTTTTGCAAAATAGCGATAGCCTTCAAAATCGCCGATGGTGCGTACATAATATTGTTCTTCCCATGCGGCGTCGTATCTTCGTGAAGGAACAGACATAAAACGGATTTTTAATCCGTAGTTTTCAAGCTTTTTGACTCTTTCCCATTCAAAATCACCCCAAGGAATAAGCTGCCTTTTCTCCTTTTCGAGCTGGGCAATCTGCTGCGTATTATTCTCAATCTCCTTTTCTATGGTTTTCAGCCGCTCAAACACCTCATGCCCTGAACCGAATTGTGGTGCAACTTCGGATTCCTCGGCGTGAGTCATGTGCAGTTTTTGAAAAGCTCTGTCCACCTCCGCAAGATGGCGCAGAATATCCTGCATTTCGGGAGTTGGCTCGTTGTTTTTTGTGTTGATGTGCACCACGCCAATTTTTCGGATATCCTTCAGAAAACCCTTGTATGCGGAGTGATGCACCAAAAACATATATTTATACATCGGAACAATCATGCTTCTTCCTCCTCCTGTCTTTGTTTTTCCTGTCTTGTTTTAACAATTTTCTGTGCCGATTTGGACAAATTATCCTGATCTTCCAGAAAACGCTTGATTTTCAGGATTGCATCGTGAAATCCCGGAATCTGCACCTTTTCGTAGAGATTTACCTTTTGCGTGGTTTTTTTCCGGGTGAAATCGAGTAGTTCCATTTTCCTGAGAAACACCTCGCGCTCAATTGCCACTTCCGCAATTTTTTTAATGATGGAAACGCCCTCGGGAAACCAGACCGGCTGATTTAAAAGGTTATCCGTATGGGTTTCAAAAATTATATTTTCCAGAACCGGGGTGAAAACGCCTGCAATTTTCTTTGACGAAAGTTCAACCTCCCTGATTTGAATGAGCGAGTGGTCAAATTCTCCCCAAAGACGCGACATATTGTCAAACGATGAAATATGCCGGTTGTAGGTCTGCTCCAGTTCCGAAGCTTTATCTCTGGCCCTTTTCACTTCAACGCGTAGCGCAGACTCCTTGTTTTTCAGGGTGGGCAGCGCCCGCTCCCTGATTTGAAGCTGCTTTTCGAGTGATTGCAGTGCAGTTTTGTTATATTGAAATTTTATGGCCACCTGTTATGCTTTTTATTGTTTAAATATTATGCCTGCTCTTTCCAGTATTTGTTCATCAGGCTTTCGCGGATTGCCACTTCCGCTTTTTTGAAATATTTGCCAAACAGTTCCCAGGTGATGTCCAACATTTTGTCGGTATCGATATTCACGTCAATGGCAAGTAGTTTATCGGAATACTCCTTTGCAAATTTCAGTGTCCGTTCGTCATAATCGGTCAGGTCGAAGCCGTTTTCCAGCTTTGTGCGGGCATTGGCGGCATCAGCATAAAGACGGATGGCAGAGTTCATCACCTGCGGATGGTCTTCGCGGGTCTGTTTTCCGATAACTAACTGTTTCAGCCGCGAGAGCGAGCGGAACGGGTCAACGATTACCTTTCCGATTTCCGTGTCGCGGCGAAGGAATAGCTGCCCTTCAGTGATGTAGCCGGTATTGTCGGGGATGGCGTGGGTAATGTCGCCGCCCGAAAGCGTTGTTACCGCAATGATTGTAATGGAGCCGCCGGTAGGGAACTGAACCGCTTTTTCATAAATCTTTGCAAGGTCGGAGTAGAGCGAACCGGGCATACTGTCTTTTGACGGAATCTGGTCCATCCGGTTGGAAACAATACTCAGCGCATCGGCATAAAGCGTCATATCGGTGAGCAGCACCAGCACGCTTTCGTTTTTGTCCACCGCAAAATATTCGGCAGCCGTGAGCGCCATATCGGGAACCAACAGCCTTTCCACCGGCGGATTTTCATTGGTATTCACAAAGCTGACAATACGGTCAAACGCCCCGGCATTGTCGAAAACATTTTTGAAATAGAGATAGTCGTCATTGGTAAGCCCCATGCCGCCGAGAATAATTTTGTCGGTTTTTGCCCTGAGCGCCACCATTGCCATCACCTGATTGTAGGGTTGGTCGGGGTCGGCAAAAAACGGAATTTTTTGCCCAGAAACCAGAGTGTTGTTCAGGTCAATGCCGGCAATTCCCGTGGCAATAAGGTTGGACGGCTGCTGGCGGCGCACCGGATTCACCGAAGGGCTTCCGATGTCGCGCACTTCGCCCTGAATTTCAGGACCGCCGTCAATCGGCTCGCCATAAGCATTGAAAAAACGACCTGCTAACTCGTCGCTTACCTTTAACTGGGGCGGTTTTCCCTGAAAACTGACTTCAGCATTGGTGGGAATCCCTTCGGTTCCCTCAAAAATCTGAAGCGTAACTTCATCTCCCATAATTTTAACCACCTGAGCCATCCTGCCGTTCACAATGGCAATCTCGTCATAACCAACATCCTCAGCTTTTAAAGTAACTGTCGCCTTCGTAATGTTTGTTAGTTTGGTATATACTTTCTGAAATGCCTGGACTTCCATATCGTTCTTTTTACTCCTGTTATTCTATTGTATTGATTAATTCATCTGCTTTTGCATCAGTTCTTCAAGTGCTTTTTCGTGCTGATTGAATTTATCTGACTGAAACTCAGAATAGTTCATCTGTTTGAAAACATTGATAATCTCCTTAAAGAAAAAGCTTACATCTTCAAAATGATTAAAAGCAAATTTGCTGTCTGTTACCTCTAAAACTTTTGTGAGCATAAATTGCTGGCGCTTCATGGGTGTGGAAGCGTCAATGGGGTCGAAAGCATCCTGTTGCAGAATCACGAAGTCGATAAGCTCTGATTTCCAGAATGTTTCGTGAAAATAGATGGGGACGCCGTCGTCGCCCAGAATATTGATCTGCTCCATCGCTTCCTTTCCGCGAAGCAGAATATCCTTGGCTTTTATCACTTCGTCAAGCCAGGTTTCGCTCACATTTTTTTGCAGATTTTCCTGCACCTCGGGGTATTCTAAATATTTTGAATAGCTGTCAATCGGGTCAATGGCGGGATAGCGCTTACTGTCGGCGCGGGTTTGGTTAAGCCCGTAGAAACAGCGCGCTGCTTTTCGCGTACTTTCTGTTACGGGTTCTTTCAGGTTTCCGCCTGCCGGGGAAACTGTTCCGATGAAAGTGATGGAGCCGCTGTTGCCGTTGTTGAGATAAACAAATCCTGCGCGGGAGTAGAAGTTTGAAATCACAGCCGACAGGTCCATGGGGAAAGCATCCTGTCCGGGAAGCTCTTCCAGGCGGTTGGACATCTCACGAAGTGCTTGTGCCCAGCGGGATGTGGAGTCTGCCATCAGCAGAACTTTCAATCCCATGGCGCGGTAATATTCACCAATGGTCATGGCGGTATAAACCGAAGCCTCACGGGCTGCAACCGGCATGTTTGAAGTGTTTGCGATGATTATGGTGCGCTCAATCAGTTTTTTGCCTGTGCGCGGGTCTTCCAGCTCCGGAAATTCGTAGAAAATTTCCACCACTTCGTTGGCACGTTCGCCGCAGGCGGCAATAATAACGATATCCGCTTCTGCCTGTTTTGAAATGGCGTGCTGCAACACGGTTTTTCCCGTTCCGAACGGACCGGGGATAAAGCCCGTTCCCCCTTCGGTGATGGGATTCAGCGTATCCATGCAGCGGACGCCGGTTTCCAATAGTTTAAACGGGCGCGGTTTCTCCTTGTATCCGCCAATGGCAACTTTCACGGGCCATTTCTGCACCATGGTCAGTGCGGTTTCGGTTCCGTCGCTGTTTTCAACCACGGCAATTTTGTGGTCAACCGTGTATTCGCCTTCCCCAACAATCTCCTTGATTTTGAAAGTGCCCTGCATTTTAAACGGAACCATGATTTTGTGCGGCTGATCGTTCTCGTTCACCTCGCCCAACCAGTCGCCGGCAGTAACCTCGTCGCCAACTTTGGCGATGGGGGTGAATGCCCATTTCTTCTCCCGATTGAGCGGGTCAGTATAGTCGCCGCGCTTCAGGAAAATGCCGTCCATTTTGTCAAGGTCGTTTTGTAGTCCGTCGTAGTTGCGCGACAAAATGCCGGGACCCAACGTTACTTCCAGCATGTGCCCCTGAAACTCCACATGAGAGCCGGTTTTCAATCCGCGGGTACTTTCAAAAACCTGCACGTAAGCAATTTTACCTGTAATTTTAATGACCTCAGCCATCAGGTTTTCGTTTGCCAGTGCAATGAAGCAGATTTCATTCTGGGCTACGGGACCATCCACTTCAACCATTACCAGGTTGGCAACAATGCCAACCACTTTGCCTGTTGTTTTATTTTCTCTTTCCATACGTTATCGCAAATTCTTCAGGAAATTCAAAATTTAATTCCAATTCTTCCAATAATTTCTTAAATATCTGTTGCCCTTTCTCTTTGTCCAATTCAAGCCAGCGTTCGGCAATAAAGAGTTTCTGAACAAAACCCAGAATCCGCTCGATGGTGAAATAGTCAAAAAAGGTGATTTCATCAATAAACTGCCAGGTATAATTGTCTAATTTCAACTCTCTTTCGAGAAGGTCTTCAATTTCAAAAAACTGCAAAATATTTTCAATATCTTCAAACTCATCATCCGTCAGTCCGAAATCCCTTGTACGGCTTGTTTTCAATGCACGGGCAATTTCATCGTTGCCGATAATGGCATCTTCAAACGGTAGATTGTGCTTGCGCCCGTTTAGCGCCAACATGATGTTTGCCATGTTTTTCCGATACGCTCCAAAAGTTTTTACAAATTCATTTTTCGATTTGAATATGAGTTTGTACCAATCTTCGGTGATAAATTTTGTTGCGCCCGGCTTTGTAAATTGCACCTCTTCATCGTGGTAAAGCGTGATAAACCTTCTAAAATAGGAAGGAAACCGGGAGAAATCGACATTTTCAAGCTGTTTTTTGTCTGCCAGCTGCTCAAAAGCTTCACGCGAAAAGTTTCCACGTTCATCCCATGAGAACTCTTCCTGACCGAAAAGCAGATTGAGCAGATTTTCGTGGTCAAACGGAAGATAGAAAAGCTTCACTAACTCAAAATCTGCCGGACGAAGTTCATCCCGCAAATAATCGCGCAGTTCTGCCGATGTGAAATGACGCTTTTTGTCATCGGGAAGAAGATCAGGCAAGCCGGCTATAAGGCAGTGATAATTTTTTTTATTCATTACTCCTCCTCAAATAGCAGTTGGCTGGTTTTTGGACGCAGATATGACTTGAGAAAGT
>CAYNOQ010000074.1:0-12658 GCA_964398855.1 uncultured Mariniphaga sp.
CAATGTAATCGTTATAGTGATCGTGTCCCACAAAAGTGCCCATCACATCGCCACTTTCCAACATTGCCGCAAACATTCCGGTATTGATCAGCGGACTGCAAATATCTTCCCGCTTTTTACCAAACGGCGGGTTGGTTTTGTTGTTCCACGCATCCTCATACTCCGGTAGCGGAATATGAAAAAACGCAAGCGCAGGGTAGGGGGCGCCATTATTTTTGGCAGTGAATTTTCTGCTCTGCTGCCGGTACCAGTCAACCTGTTTATGGGTGAACCACCCCCAGCCGCCGATGAGCGGTTTGAGTGTGCTGTAATCGTTGGAATCCATAAAATATAGAAGTGCAGCCTTTTTTCCGTCATTTCCGTAAACCGGAAGGACAAAATTGGTGTAACCCTCCGATTTTTTGTCGTTTTTGTTTAAAATTCCCGGTAGCTTTTCAATAAATGCAGCAACCTCTTTTCGGGATAAATTGTGCTCGGAGTCGTGATTGCCAAAAATCATGGTATAAGGCACTCCCGCTATAACAAAAATATCGGCAAGTCTTCGTAGTCCCGTTTCGGGATTGTCTTCCGTAACAATATCGCCGGTAACGACTACCAAATCAGGTTTTTCGCTTTCCAAAATTTTGGGAATGGTTTCATAAACTTCGAGAAATCTCTTTCTCTCCAGTTCGATATGCAAATCGGTAAACTGAACAATCTTTAATTCGCCGGAGCTGTTGAATGACAGTTGCCCTCTTTTTTGTGCACTCACAGAAAAGATTAGCGAAATGAGAACGAGCAAGGTTTGAAGTTTTTTCATTTTTTAATTTTAAAAGAGTCAACAAGATTCTCATCAAAATCAAAAGCGCTGTATATTAGTTCATTCCCTTCGATTTTGAAATGCTGATAAAACTGCCCCTCTTTGTATCTGACTGCTGCATAGGGCTCTTCGCCAATGTCGTTGTGGCGGGCAGGAATGGCAATGGAAATGATATAAGTTGTTCCTTCGCTGTGCGAATCAACCACTTTCCCCGCTTTCATCGGGTTGGAGCGCATGTAGTAGTGCAGGTGACCGCCTAAAACCAGATCAACATGATATTTGTCGAACAGTGGTACCCAGGCTTCCTGAATATCGGGATAAGGTTCCTCAAAATTGTATGGCGAAAAATGAAAAATTGCAATTTTCCAGGTTGCATCGGACGTAGCCAGCTGTTGTTCAATCCACTGGGTTTGTGCCTCGGTGGATGAAGTGGCATCAAGCATCAGAAACAAAGTGTTTTTGTAGGTAAACGAATAGGTCTGTTCCTTTGGTACGCCATCGGGACCGTTTGTCGGGTAGCTGAACAGGTCGCGGAACATTTTTGCACCAAGCCCCAGCCGGTTATCATGGTTCCCGGGAACGTTCATCTGCGGTTTTTTGCGGATAACATTTTTTGAATTTTCAAAGAAGTTATCCCATTCATTGCGGTAAAGTCCGTAATCCACCATATCGCCCGAAACGGTGTAAAATGCAGTTTCGGGAAAGGATGCTTCTGCCTTTTCGTGAAGTTCGCCAAACACTGTTTTCTGGTGAGCATCGCCAAACCAGATAAACGAAAAGGAGTCGTCATCAGCCGGTGTGGAAAAATTTTCTGCTTTTGTCCAGTCGGTTTCCGGTGGAATCAGGTATTCGTATTCTGTTCCCGGTTGCAAATCATGCAATTTTGCAGTGAATCTGTGAATGAAACGATCGTTCATCACTTCGCGGTCTTCCATCACAAATTTTTCAGCCTGTTGTGTTTTTACATCTGCCGATTCTCTAATCCGGTATTTTACGGAACCTGTTTCCACGGAAGTGTCCGTTCTCCACTGAATATCCATGCTTGTGGAAGGATTGGAACTCCAGGTCAGCATAATTTGGTCGGGGTCTGCCGAAGATGGATACGCCGTTGGGCGGAAAGCGCCGATAAGGTGCGACTCCTTTCCGCGTCCGCGGATGGTGGTAAGCAGAATTTGCCCTTTCATCTCTTCGGGAACGTCCATGGTAACCAGTTCTGTCCAGTCCTGATAGACTGTGTTGCCGTTGTCCAGCGTACTGACTATCTGATTTTCAGGAATAAAACCTGATAATTCCAGTTTGTCTTCAGGATTTTGCGGAGCTACTGAAACAAAATAGTGATAGGAAAAATTTTCAAAGCCGTTGATCCCCAGTCCCACGGTACCTTTGTTAAAGGATTTTTGCCACACTTCATAAGTGTTCTGCTCGTTTTTTATGGTGAAGCCGGTTTTTCTAAAACCGCTGGGTTCAAGCCAGAAAGGCATGATTTGCTGCCTTGTGCTGCGCATGACGGAAACCACAACCGGAACATTGGCATTGAAAACCCAATGGCGGGTGGCAAGAACTTCCAACTCGCCGTCATCAAACAATTTCATCGCTTTCTCCTGATCGATACTCTCAATGGTTTCGCTGTCCATAGTGGAATAAATGCGCGAAATGACATCGTCCATCACATCTTTTACCGATTTTTCGGAAATGGTCTGTTTTTGAGCACAAAAGATCAGCGCTAATGCAACTGCACCTAAAAGTGCTATTCTGTAAATTTTCAAGTTTATTTTTTTCATCTTTCCGGTTTTCTAAAAAAGAAAAAGCGCGCCTGAAAATTCAGGAAGCGCTTTTCCATTCATTTAATCAAATTATGTTGAAGCAATTTTTCATAGTTGTCATTTTCATTTGCTGCAATCCGGTTCGCTGATTACTTCCAGATAACGTCCGATCCAGTAGGGCAGCAGCCAGATGTCGCCGGCGCTGTACTCCTGGGTTCCGTTTCTGCCGCCATCGAGACGGAAGCGGTTTGCATTGTGCCTTGTGATGGGCAGCTCGTCTGCCGGTAAAACTTCGGTTATGGTCTGGGTGCGGAAATTTTCAGGAATAAACTCAATATCTTTCCGGTGGCTGTTTGTAATAGTCCACGTTACCAGATCTAACGGATAGCGCTGCAAATACCAGATTGCCTCTTCTAAGTCTGTATTGTCATCGGTAACCATAGCGGTCATAATGTTCCATAAACCCTCTTTTTCAGGTCTTTCAAATTCCCAGTGGTCAATGATCGCATCGCGGTAAATGGCTTTGAGCGTATCATTGAAAGCATAACGATAAAGCCCCCAGTAGCCGCAGTAATACATTTCGTCATCCGAATGATTCCATGCGCTTGAGAGCATTTGTGCCCAGTCGTCGTCATCTTCGGAAGCTTTGCCAATCTCCTCCATCGGGCGCCTCAGGTTTTCTAAATAACCGTGCTCATCCATCAGGTAAAAAGCGGCAGTTTTATACTTCTCTTTTCCGGTAAAATGGTAGGCAGTCTGAAGCATCCCGACAATGTTGGAGCTGTTCAGCTTACGGTCTCCTATAGAAGTTGGAAAACCGTTCACATATTCGGGATTCCACCTTGCCCAGAGCGTTGGTTCGCCGTTCCAGTCAATCAGATAGTAGTCATTTTTGATGATATGCGACATCATCGTGTCAATAAGTGCAATGGCTTTATCTCTGATATCGGCAATTTCAACCAACTCTGCAATGGCTCCGAAAGCAAAAATATGCCCAATGGCTTCATCGCTGCTGGTGGTTGATTTCCAGTCCCATTCGGGGTCTTCGGTCGGGCGCCATGGTTTGTCGTGATCGTTGTAGCCTGCGCGCTGAAACGAGCGGGAAGGAAATCCCGATTTCATCGGATTTATGGTGTAGAGCCGCTCCATGGCATCTAATGATTCGCGGACATTTTGAAGCGCTTCATCCGATTTGGTAACTGCATACCTGAAAGTTTCGGCTGCCAGATACATGGATGTCCACAATCCGTCATTGTCCGAGTTCTCAAGTGTTCCTGTAGTAACATCGCCATTGGTCATTCTACCCACGGTGCCGTTGAATCCGGTGCGGATATGGCGCTCGCGAACCTGCTTTTCATAAAACATTGCCTTTTCATACAGCGTCATCTCTTCAAAAATAATCTGTCCGACGCCGCGGTTGGTGAGTACCAGCACCGAGTTATCGGGACCTTTGGAAATATGAATCACACTGTCGGAAGGGAGCCAGCGGCGGGACGCATAGTAATCGAATTTGCCGTCATCACGAAGAACCATTGCTCCGTGGGTTGAGCCAAACCATATTTTGCCGTCAATTTCACTGATTGTGGTGAGCTCTGTCCATGGCATTTTTCGCTGAATCTGCCCGGATTGTTTCCCGGTTTTTGTGTCAACTGTCAGATATCCTTCTGTTGTTCCAACAAACAATTTGTCTGTTGAAATCTCAAAAGAGGTTAGATTTTTTCCGGTAAAAACTTCTGTAATCTGTTTGTTCTCAGGATTGAATGAGTTGATTGCATCTTTGGATAAGAGCCAGAACAGCTTATTGTTTTCATCAAATTTGATATCATTAATCTCTTTTCCTGAAAGCGAGCCTTCCCAGATAGATTCTGAATCTTTAAGCAGAGCCAGTTTTTGTCCGTTGGAGATTAAGAAGGAAAAATCGTTTCCGCCTGCAAAAATCCGTGCATCGGGCATGGTGTGTCTTGAATAGAGATGCCCTGCCCAGGCATTGCTGAGCACCGCTTCATTGTCTATGTAAACAAATTGATTTTGGTAGGTGCCGATTCCGGCGATATTTTTGTCGGAAGTTGGTAAATCCTGAACATCTTTTACAAGTGTTCCGGGGAAAAGCATTTGCCCGTCACGAAGCCTCATCAGCCCTTTGTCCGACAAAACCTGGATATAGCCGTTCCTGTCGGAAAACACTTTTAGCAGCGCGGCATTGCTGTTTTCATTAAAATAGCTGATGCTGTAATCTTGGGTGAAAGGCACATCCTGATGCTGTCCTTTTGGGGATGAGATTGCAGGCTTCTCATTGCCTGTGCAGGCTGCCATGAAAATGGCAAAAGTTAAAATTAAAATCAGTTGATTCCTCATTTTTAAAATTGTTAATTGTTTATGGTATTTTTCAGGAATTTGCTGCAAAAACAACAGTTGTGCGCAATTCCTTAATTCATTTCATTCTCACTTTATTATTGAATTTATAACCTCCCGGTTTAAATCCATTACAAAAATCTGCCTGAATTCACCGGAGTAGTCTCCGGTCTTCATCATGCTGTATGCCAGTGTGTTTCCATTGTTGGAAACCACAAGTTCTTCCCGTTTTTGGGTGTCGTTTGTCAGCATGGTATATTTTTCGTTCTTCTCTTTATGCTGAAATGGAAAAACCACGATATTCCCGTCAATAATTGCAAAAATTGCATTTCCTGAAGGATGCCAGCGAATGTCCGAGACATCTGACTGAAAGCTGCTCAGCTGAACTGGTTTTTCATTTTCTCCAGCGGGAAGACCGGAATTTTGGGCAGGAATTACAAAAGCCTGCAAAATTCCCGATTCGTCTTCTGCAAGGTAAACGATATATTTTCCATCCTGCGAGCCGCGGACAATTCCCGAAACCGTGCCGTGATTTGTCAAACGGCGAATTCCAATTCCTTTTGGTGGTTCGGGATACCGGGTTGCATCACCCGAAAAAGCAGTGGTAATATCCACTGAATCGGGAATATCGGCAACAAACAGGTCTGTTTGATAATCCACACCGTTCTCTGCGCGGATTTTTCCGACAAAAGCACGCATTTTGCCTTCGGCGCCCACCCAGGAGTCGCCATAGGCTTTTTCAATTTCGCCGGGTTTCGACTTACCTGTTTCCGCAGGTTTCAGCAGCACTGCAAAGTAGTGGGTATATCTCTCCGGCGCTGCCGGATGAGGCTCCATGTAGCCGATTGTGCGGTCGTAATTTTGAACAAGAAAATCGTCGTAAGTGAATCCGATTCGTTTACCGTTTCGGGTATATTCGTGGCGGTGGGTCCCGCCCCGCTGTGCACCCGCAATAGTCGGTTTTTCTGTTGAAACATCGCGCATATCCACCTTGGTAACTGTTCCTTTTCCGTCTGCGCTTACTTCAACTCCGGTGCGATTTCTGATTCCGTAAAAACCTCTCGATTCAACTTCTTCCAGCAACGGACCATGAATAAATATCACTTTATCTTCAGACGGATGCCATGATACAGCCGCCACGCCGGGCGCTGCTTCTTCTCCGGTAACTGACTCCGGCTCCCAGATAACGGTCTCCTTTCCGGTGGCGATTTCAATTTTCTCAATTGATTTGCAGTTTGCCAGATTTTTGTTAAATACCGTTCCGCGGGTATCGTAGCATAAGAACCGGTCATCGGGCGAAAAATTATCGTTATTGTCTAATGCATGATTTCTGGCAGAAAATGATATTTGTCTCTCTTCCATGGTTAAAATCTTTTCTTTTGTTCCGGTTTCTGAGCAGGAAGCTAAAATTGTAAAAAACCCGGCAAAAATTAGTGTCTGTTTCCCTGCTTTCAACATGATGTTAAATTTTATTTTACTCTGACAAGCCGGTGTGCCTGCCAGCTTTGATCAAACATATCTTTTGTACGCACGGTAACGGTATATGTTCCGGGCTTTGTGCTTTTGGGAAATTCTGCCTGCCAGATATGCTGTGAAATGCTCGGGTAATCCATTTTATAACCGAAGATATCTTCAAGCAGCTCTCCGTCAATTTTCTGATCCAGAACCGGACTGAGTTCGTGCATGCGCAAGCATTCCGGGTCGATGGTTTCAGTGCGCTGCATGGGCAGCCACTCTCCGTTTTTTCCTAAACGCATTTCAACAACCGAACGCTCTGATCCGGCAAAAACATTCACCAGAATTTTGGTCGTATCCGCTTCGGTTTGGGAAATTTCATCAGGCAGATAGATATTCATCTGGTAATCGTCCGGGCGGCGGGCTGCTTTAAAACGTATTGAGTAATCATTCCCGTAGAAAGTGATTATTGAATATCCGTTGGGGGCGCCATCATTCATGGTGGCATGGGGAATGCCGGTTTCGTCAATTGAACCGCACCACCAGCTGCCGCAGACTGTTGCATTGACCAGATGATGATGGGCGTCATCTCTCTTCCACCCCATTTCACGATCCACGAAAGTGTGCCACTGCTCATGCTCGTGCCCTGCGATGGAGAAGGTATATTTTCTGTTTTTCAGAATTTCAAATAACCTTTCGCGGGTGTCAATTTTATAGACCGGGATGTGCATCATTAAAACAACCAGCTTATCCTCAGGAACATGGGTAAGGTAATTTTCTGTAAAATCGAGCTGAGCTTCCGATAAATGAGCATGATACCTGCCGGCTTCATTATAAAACATATTTCTGAAACCGATAAAAACCACCTGACCGTACTCGAAAGCATAAGTTGAAGGACCAAAAAATTTGCGGAAAGTTTTATCACGGTTAATATCTTCCATTTTGCCACGGTCAAAATCGTGATTTCCGAAAATATTATACCACGGAATTCCAATCTGCCCGATTCCCTGGCTGATTTCATCAAACAGGTTGGGATCATCGGCAACAATGTCGCCTAATGAAACCCCGAAAGCGGCATCGGTTTCCATCAGCTCTTCAACCACGTCATGCAAAATGTAGTTCACCTCTTTTATTCCGCGTGCCTGAGTATCTCCAAAAAACAGCACTGAAAAGCGCGGATTTTCCGGCGAAGGCAACAATGGAAAATTGATGGCAGCCGGGAATTTTTTATCATCGTTTATCAGGTAGTGCTGTGGAATAAAGTTTTCATTGACCGGAGTGGCATAATTTGCCGGTTTGATTACAAAAACTTCGCGTGCATTTGTGCCGGGAAGCTCCCAGTTGCCGCGTGCATCAGTGAGAACAACCTCTCTGCCGTTGGAGACGCAAACTCCTGCAATGCCCGGCTCTCCGGGGTCTAAAACACCGTTTCTGTTGGTATCGGAAAACACTGTCCCTTTCAGGGGATTATTGCCGGTTGAAGAAAAAACCGTTGTTAAAAAGATGAATATTAAAATAGAATGCTTCACAGTTTGAATTTTCGCAAAGTTGCTAAATAAAGAGGACATGGAAAATCCGTGTCCTCTTTAAATTTAATCAATATAATTAGTAATTTCTCTTATTTGAAAATCCACATTTTGGCAGAGGGTAAATCTTTTCCGCCTAATGCAGAAACTGCTGCATTATAATTTTCCCTGTTGTTGCTTTCTTCATCTTTTGGATAAATGTAGCGGTATGGATATTCATAAACAGAGAATGCAGTTGCTAAATTAAATACGAATTCAGGTTTTCCGGTTCTTCTGACTTCAGTGAATGCCTCAGAGTGATTGGTCATAAGGAGCGACAACCATTTCTGGAAAATGATTTTGTCAAAATCGGAAGAAGAACCATCAAGTGCAACTCCTGGTTTTGCATAATAGGCGCTAAAATCCTCAATAATTTTATCCGAACCTTCATGTGATGCCGGTTTTGTGCCATTTTCAATTTCCCATCTCTCAAAAGAGAGCTTAATTCCCTGTTCATAATATTCCTTAACGGTACCGGAATTAATCCATCCCTTTTGTTTTGCTTCTGCCAAAAGAAACATCATTTCGCTGGACTCCATCATAACTGCGCGAAGTCTGTCATCATCTGTCTTTGAAATTAATTCGGAGAATCCTGTCAACCGGCGGTTATCATAAAAGCCATGAGTTCCAGGTATTCCAGAACCTCCACCGTAAATATTCTGGACAGTAAGCGGAGTCGGTGTTCCAAACCATCTTGCATCCAGTTCATAAGGAATATCTTTCGAGGTGCCATTTATATCAACTCCAAGATTGACCAGCCAACTTGGTTGTACTTTTGGATCGCTTGCCGGATAATAGGTAATGTTATAGTTATAACCGTTGATTTTGACATTTTCTGAAATGGTGTCCGGTTTATTTGACAAAGGTGAGAGCACAGGCGCAAAAATTACATACATGCGCGGGTCATCTATTTCCACCATTTTGTCAATCAGGAATTTAGTCGGTTTGCGTTCTGTGAAAGTGTTTCCGGTTCCCCATTTATTCTGAATATACCAAGCTTGCGATTGCTGTTCGCCAGGAAAAGTAATTGATGCATTTTCAGCTACAGAAGACATGTAGTTTTTACTGCTTGCAATTGCTTCCATTTGGCCGGATAAATCTGTTCCCGCCTTATTGAAAGCTTCATAGGAATGAACCATTAAGCGGAATTTTAAAGAATTGGCAAACTTTACCCATTTTGCTTTATCTCCTTTAAAAAGTACATCGTGGTCTGCCGGAAGTCCTTTACTGCTTGCATTGGACAGCACTTCAACTGCATTGTCCAAAGTGCTGAACATCCATTCGTAAATTTCCTTTTGAGAATCAAATTTTGGGAACAGGTCTCCGTCGCGTCCATGAACTGCCTCAGAAAAAGGTACGTCGCCATATTTTTCTGTTAAGAAAGCGATATTAAAGCATTTTAAAATATCGGAGGCAGCCACAGTAGCTAGATTCCCTTCATTGATTGCCAGTTTTTCAATGGCAGCGAAAGTACGCATCTGGCTTGTGTAGGGGTTTGACCCCTCCATTGCCCAGTTGTTGTCAGGAACAGTATAAAATTTGGCATTTTGATCTCCTGCGTAACAGTTCATAAAATATAAAGCCATTTGTCCCAACATTTCATTTTCAACATTTTTCCCGTGGTTTTGAGCAGTATTAACTATTGCAGTAGTAAGCTGATAACGTGAATAGGTGAAATAATTCACATCAAACGATGTCTGTCTTTCATCAATTCTTAAGTTATCCTGACACGAAAAGCCAAGAGCTACGACTAATAAACTGACATATAATAATATCTTCTTCATAATCTTTTAATTTTGATATTTACACTATGATTTTTTTAAAAACCTACAGTTATTTTTAATCCCATTGTACGTAGCGGCGGAAGTCCGAAATTGGAAACACCCATACCTAAAATTCCTTGTCTAAAAGCGGTCTCAGGATCTTCGTTCATTCTGTTTTTTGCCCAGAACATCACATTCTTTGCAAAGGCTGTAAAATGAATATCCTGGCAATGTAATTTTTGGACAACTGATTTTTGCAGTTGATAGGTGAGGTTTATCTCTTTAATTTTGAAGTTGGTTGCATCCCACGTACGAAACTGTGTCCCTGACCAAAGTTCTTCACCTTCCATCAGATATGGATGACCATAGATTGTGTAGAGTGGATCTTCTCCGTTTTTGATATAGTCTTCATCGGGAAGATTCAACTTTTCATCGCCGGTCATACTGGAAAGGTCTTTGTTCGGATCAATCATCACAGCATTCCAGTACCCAAAATATCTTGGATCGCCATTATAGTATTGCATGAAGCCAGAAACTGCCCCCCTATACACTTCCCATCCGGCACCAGGGAAAATAGCTCCGGGATCGGGCATGCTGGGTAAGCCGCCTGCAAACCGGCCACCGGTCCAGTATTCATCATATTTGTCTTTGTAAATGTAACCGACATCGGCCATACCATCATCAATAATGATTTGCTGTGTTTCTGAAATAAATACACCTCCAAGCCTCAGGCTAGAAACGATTCCCAAGCTCCAGTTTTTATATCTCAAGTCGGTGTTAAAACCCATAATAGCTTTGGGATTCATATTTCCCAAATATCCATATTCTTTGATATGATCCGTAGTTCTGACAGACTCTCCAATAATACCGTCATATCCAATCAGCATCATTCCTTTATACTTGCCGGACTGGATATACGGGATTGGCCTTTCAGCGTATAAATCACCTACTCTTGAGCCTTTATAAAGGGAAAGCAGTGATTTTGCTTCATAATCGTAGAATTTTTCGGTAAAGCGTTCATCCAACTCTGCAATGATAGATTTGAATGAAGTAATATTCCCGGTCAAATTCCATGTCCAGTCTTTGGTTCTGACCGGAGTAACGGTCAGTGAAGCTTCAATACCTTCCGATAACACAGACCCCATGTTGGTTAGAACAGAGCTGAAGCCTGATGAACCTACAACCGGAAGACTTTGAATCTGGTTAATATGGTTTTTTGAATAGGCAGTGAATTCACCCATGATCCGGTTTTCAAACAGACCAAAGTCAACACCAATTTCTTTGGTTACGTTGAGTTCCGGATTGATATTGGCATCCACCAAAGCTCCGCCAACTGTTCCCATGACGGCACCTCCCCAGGGAGTTCCCGAAACTCCATAGCTGTCTAAGTTTACCGGATTGCCAATGCCATAACCTGTTTCGGCATAACCTCCCCTTAATTTAAGCAAAGTCATCCAACTGCCCATATCTTTGAAAGTTTCACTGGCAATCCAGCTTAATGAAACACCCGGATAGAAATGATTGTCTTTTTCGTGATCCAGAATTCCAACCCAGTCATTTCTTCCGGTTAACTCCAGATAGAGCATACTTTGGTAACCCACTGTTACGGTTCCATAGGCGCCGTAATTGCGAGAGCCGTAACCTCTGCTAAAGCTGGCTGACTGTCTGACGGAAGCAGGAAGAGAGTTGTAGCTGAAGGAATTGGGTGTTGTTAGTTCGCTTCCGCTAAAACCGGAACTGTTGCTTTCACTGTAATTGTAATTGACCCCTGCCAAAGCATCCACAGAGATTTGATCATCCATGAAATAGTTATTATAGGCAAGCATTATATCATTTCTGACTCCAATACTATTTGAATGCCGTTGTTCGTAACCTCCTTTTTCCATTCTCTCTGCTCCCCACGGGGTTTTGCGTTCAAAAGCAAAAGTATTTTTGGTTAATCCCGAACGGACTGTAAAGGTCAGTGCGTTAGTTAACTCCCAGTCCATCTGAACCTTACCAAAAGCTACATCTCTTGTATATGTACGTAAAATCTCTTCGGCTGCAAAATAAGGATTGTTTTTACCAATTGCTTTGTCAAATCCTGCTGCGTTTACACGGCTCAGCCTGTCTTCTCCAGGATTTTTCAAATACGGAGTATTCTGATAGGTGCCGTTCCAGTCATTCAGCCAGTTGTTTGCCTGTCTCCATTCACTCATCGGCGGCATGTTAATCGGCATTGCCATGGCATGTGCCAGTGGATTGTCTTCACGCTTCCCGTAAACATTGGACTGGTTGGGTACAAAGGTATAAGAGTAGGAGGCTTGAGATGTAATTGTTACTTTATCTGTCAGATTATAGGCAGAACTGAAAGAGATACTATTCCGGGTTGTCTTGTTTGAAGGAACAACGGAATTATGTGTCAGATTTCCAACGTTCAGACGGTAGTTCCCTTTGTCATAATTTCCGGTAATGGCAACATTGTTTTCATTCATTATACCGGTTTCAAGGAAAGCGAGTAATGGATTTTTATCACCCCGTGCTTCAAGTACGGATTGCTCCCACTCCTGGGTTAAAATATTCCAGCGCCAAATAGGAGTGGAATTATTTTTTGTATCATCGATTGCCCATCCTGCACCTTTTTTGTCCTCTGTGGTTGGTGTACCATCTTCGTCGCCCTGAAAAAACTGACGCTGAACTGGTGGAATGCTGTATGCCTGGTCAAAAGAGAGTGAACTGCTGACTGTTACGCCGATTCCTTTTTTTGCGCCGCTTCCGCTTTTTGTTGTGATCAGAATTACGCCATTTCCTGCCTGCGAACCATAAAGCGCTGCAGCACTGGCACCTTTCAATACAGAAACACTTTCAATATCGTTCGGATTGATGGAAGACATATAATTTCCTACATCAATTCCGCCGGTAGTGCCCACGCTGTTTGAGCCAACAGGAACACCATCCACAACAATCAAAGGCTGGGTTTCA
>CAYNOQ010000075.1:0-11389 GCA_964398855.1 uncultured Mariniphaga sp.
ATCTTCAATCTCGATTTTCCTTTTCTGAATGGATTCAACAATTGCCTTTTCGCTCTCCCATTTTGCACGAAGCTGCGATTGCTCCTCTTTCAGGTTTGAAATTTCCTGAGCCAAAGAAGCGAGCTTTTTATCGTCTTTTTCACGCTTAATCGCTTCGCGCTCAATCTCTAACTGTTTAATTCGGCGTTCAACTTCATCCAGTTCCTCCGGAACGGAATCCATCTCAAGACGCAGTTTTGCAGCAGCTTCGTCCATCAGATCAATGGCTTTATCGGGCAAAAACCTGTCGGAAATGTAGCGTTGCGACAACTCAACCGCCGCAATAATTGCATCATCTTTAATACGCACTTTATGATGATTCTCATACCGCTCCTTAATTCCGCGCAGAATGGAAATAGCGCTCAGAGCATCGGGTTCATCTACCCGAACAATCTGGAACCGGCGCTCAAGCGCCTTATCTTTTTCAAAATATTTCTGATATTCATTGTAGGTTGTGGCGCCAATCGCACGCAGTTCACCACGCGCCAGAGCAGGTTTCAGGATATTGGCAGCATCCATGGCGCCATCGCTTTTGCCTGCGCCCACTAATGTGTGAATCTCATCAATAAACAGAATTACCTGATCATTGGAGTTTACCACCTCATTCACCACAGCCTTGAGGCGCTCTTCAAATTCACCTTTATATTTCGCACCGGCTATCAAAGCGCCCATGTCAAGTGAAAAGACCTGCTTTGTTTTCAGATTTTCAGGGACGTCACCGCGAACGATTCGCCGTGCAAGCCCTTCGGCAATAGCTGTTTTTCCTGTTCCGGGTTCGCCAATCAGAATCGGATTGTTTTTGGTTCGGCGCGAAAGTATCTGCAAAATCCGCCGGATTTCTTCATCGCGGCCAATCACCGGATCAAGTTTCCCGGAGCGCGCCCTTTCATTCAGATTAATGGCAAAACGATTCAGGGAATTGTAAGTATCTTCAGCAGTCTGACTGTCCACTTTGGAGCCTTTCCGTAACTCCGCAACAGCTTTTTTCAGGTCGTTCCCGTTAACTCCGCTGTCTTTCATCATACGACTAACCGAATCATCAGCATCCAGCAGCGCCAAAAGGATATGCTCAACGGAAACATACTGGTCTCCCATCATCTGAGCCAAAGCAACCGCCTTCTGCAAAACCCGGTTGGCACTGGCTGATACATAGGTTTCACCTCCGGTTACCCGGGGATATGACTCAATTATCCGATCTGTTGTCTGTTGAAAAATGGGCGTATTCACACCCAACTTTTTCAGAAGAAAATCAATGATATTTTCTGCTGAATGGTATAATCCTTTCAGAATATGTCCTGTTTCGATACTCTGCTGATTATTTCCCTGTGCAATCTGAAAAGCGTGTTGAATGGCTTCCTGTGCTTTTATGGTAAAATTATTCAAATTCATATTCAATTCTTTAAAAATTCGGCATACCACAAGCAAACGGTAAACCACAACTCCCTGACAGTCAATTTGTCATGCAGAGAGATAGATTATATGAAAATATTTCAGGAAAAAGAAAAAAACAATGAATAATTGGCAGAAAGGAAGTAACTATCTTGAAAAACAAAAAGAGTTCTCGCTGATGAGCGCAGATTTCTTTCACAAATTCCCGCAGATTTTTTCGAATCAATTTCTGCGAAAATCAGCGTCTTCAAATCAGCAGAAATCAGCGAGAAATAAAGTATGCTCTCGCTGATGAATATGACCTTATACCTACAACTTTCTGATTTTTATCTCTTTAAAATAGACTTTGTCGCCATGATCCGTAATCAGGATATGTCCGCTTTTCAGCTCTCCATAATTTTCGTCATCCTTAAATTTGGTTTCAGCTTTTCGCTTCAGGTAATCTTTGCTGCCGCGTTTATACTTCACCACCTGCACACCGTTGAGCCAATGCTCCACCTTTCCGTTTTTAGAAACAATCCGCCCCGTATTCCACTGTCCTGACGGATTCAGTTTTTTATTTTCAGGAGCATACAGCAGATATGCCGAAGCGGTTGAACTCAATCCGTTCGGATCATTTTTAATCTCTTTATGATTAAAGTCATCAATAATCTGATATTCGGGACCATTAATCATAATTCTTCCTGTTTTTCGATTTATCAGAGTATCCACAAAATATTTAATGCCACTGTTTGCTTCCTCTGTGAGATTAAATTGAAAAACCAGCTCAAAATTGCCGTATTTCTCTTTGGTTACAATATCACCGCCACCTTTGCTGTCCAAAAATAGCATACCCTCTTCAACCTTCCAGCCTTTCGTAGGAAATCCGGACTCCTGTTTTCCCCTCCATTTTTCCACGCCGTTTCCGTCAAACAAAACTTCCCAGCCGTCTTTCCGCTTGCCGGGATTTTTATTACCGTCTTTCGCCCGTGAAAAAGCTTCAGACGAAAAAGGAATAAAAATCGCGAGAAATAAATAAATCAGGGATTTTTTTATCATTGCTTCAATTCTTTAAAATTTTAATCAATTGGATATAATAAGCCTCAAAACCAAAGAAAATCAATCTATGCTTGCCACCAATTCATCAAACAGAATCCGCTGTTTCGTCATGGCAGCAACAATATCCGAAGGAACATCACCATCTTCCAGAAGCATCCATCCGTTGTAATCTGCTGCTTTCATCAGCCGGAAAAATTCAGGATAGGGATAATCGCCTTTATCCAAAGTATGAATATGTGTGGTGTCGCCAAGCCACTGCTTCACTAAATTGAAGTTATATTCCAATCCGGGTTCGTTCAGGTCGGTGGGATTGCAATTCCAGCAGATTTTTACATTTTTATTGGTTACCTGATCAAAAATCTCTTTCATCACCGGCAATTCCTGGGTAATTCGTCCGTGCACTTCCACACGGATTAACTGCCCGTAGTCCTCGCCGAATTTTCCTACTTCGTTCAGTGATGCGGCAATTTGCGCAATAGTTTTTTCGCGCGGCACATCATTGGGAAGTGTGTTGGGTTTTACTTTTAAGCCGGTTGCTCCCATATCATGGCATAGTTTAATGTACTCCTTTGTCTGCTCAATGTTTCTCTGAAGCTCTGCGGGGTCGGAGCTGTGATACTCCCAGTTGGAACCGTAGCCCACATTAACCACGGAGCTGTCGGCAAATCTTTTCTTAACTTCTGCTCTTTCGGTTGCATTTAAAGTGGTTTCAACACCGTGGGCATGTTGAGTACGCAGCTCAACTCCTTCAAATCCGGCTGTTTCGCAATTTTTTATGAGAGTCGGAAGGTCCCAGTCCTTTCCCCACTGGTAGGTAACAAGTCCGTATCTCATTTTGGGCTTACTAACTGAAGAGCAGGAAAGTAGTGAGCCAGATAGACTTAAGCCAATTCCGGCAACTGCCGATACTTTTAAAAAATCTCTTCTGTTTTGATTCATTTTTTGAAATAATTTTTCGTGAAACTTCCCAAAAATACTTTATGTTTCAGTAAAAGACAATTTGTTTTCGACTTTTTTCTCATTAATGCCAGTAACTTTTTCATTTTGCATCATTCCTTCCGATTCCTGGATTATTGGTTTTTCAATCTAATGGATTACTTTTTATCCCCCACTGGCGCCGATTTGCAATCGGTGCTCCGGTCAACAGAGATTCCCAACCTGCGGTTGAGAATAACGATTCATTAAGGCGGAATGGCGAGGAGAGGTGGCGGTTTTGTCCAACAGGGCAAAATCTGCTGTTTTCTGCCTTTCGTTCATTACATAAAGCAGCAAAAAACATTTTACCCTGTGTTGTGCTTTTTGCTTTTGCAAAGCAAAGCACGGTTTGCAAAAGATAATTTTATGAATTTTTCAATTTTTAAATTACTTTTAACCCGGAATTAATTTTAATAGACATAAAAACATTATTCTGGCAGAATATAAAGACTAAAAAATGACCCATTCATCATTAGAACTTAATACCAACTGGCGGAAAGTGGCTTCTTCCATATACAAAAAGCCCACGGATTCCAAAATTTACGGAACGGTTGATATCGATGTAACTGAACTGGAAAACTTCATTGCAAAAAAACGAAAAGAAGGTATCAAAACCACGCTTACCCATTTGATGACCCTCATTGTGGCGCGTGCTTTTCGCGAAGAAGTTCCTGAATTGAATGCCTATGTCAGACGCGGAAAAATCATCGGGCGAAAAAGTATCGACGCCACCGTGAGTGTACTTATAAAAGGTGGAGAGATGGGGTCGGTGAATATTCCAAATTGCGACCGGCTCAACGTTTCTGAACTTACCGATATAATTGCAGCAAAAATTAAAGACTCAAGGTCGGGAAGTGAAAGTAAAACCATGCAATCCAAGCAGATGCTTTCATCTATTCCGTGGCCATTCCGCACGTGGTTGTTCTATCTTTATAAAAAAATCACCATTGACTGGGGTTTTTCAGTACCCGGAATAAATCTGTCGTCCGACAGTTTCGGCTCTTTTGTTATGTCAAACATCGGTACCCTGGGCTTAGACAGCGGATACGCAGCGTTGCTCCCTTCTTCCAATGTTTCTATTGTTCTAATCATCGGAAAAGTTTATAAAAAACCGCTGGTTATAAACGACGAAATTGTAATTCGGAAAGTGCTGAATCTTTCTGCAACACTCGATCATCGCGTTGTGGACGGCTATCATGGAGGAAAACTTTTCAGGTATATCCGCAGAATAGTCAAACAACCCGAACTGCTGGATATTAAGCCTGAAATTCACTGAAAAA
Source organism: uncultured Mariniphaga sp. (assembly GCA_964398855.1). Taxonomy (GTDB): domain Bacteria; phylum Bacteroidota; class Bacteroidia; order Bacteroidales; family Prolixibacteraceae; genus Mariniphaga. The sequence continues at coordinate 4,722 of CAYNOQ010000075.1, forward strand.
TCACTCTTTAGACCGTTTGTTTTTGTTGATAATTATTTTTCCGTGTACGTGCACGAAAATTGAATATATTTCTTATCTTTGTATTTCAATACTTTATAAAAGAAGTCAATTCGTTAATTTTTAAGCATTATCAAAACACCAAAGCAAATACGAATCAAGGATATTGCTGAAAAGGCAAATGTTTCCATCGGCACGGTGGATCGTGTTTTACACAACCGTGGTGAAGTTGCCGAATCAACAAAAAAGAAAATCCTGAAAATTTTAAAAGAACTGGATTATCATCCCAATTTTTTAGCCAGCGCACTGGCATCGAAAAAATCGGCTCTGTTTGCCACACTCCTGCCCGAACCACCGCACCCCGACGGTTACTGGACACGCCCGGTAGTTGGCGTTAAAAAACGGGTTTCTGAACTTCATCAATATGGAATTCAGGTAAAACCTTTCACCTTCAGCCAAACCGAGCCTGAGAGTTTTGCGGAAAATGCACAAAAAATTCTGAAGCTAAATCCTGACGGTGTGGTGCTTGCCCCCTTTTTTAAAAAAGAGTCACTTGCTTTTATCGCAAAGCTCAAAGAGTTTAACATTCCGTTTGTGTTTATCGATTCGGAAATTAAAAATGCGGGGCATCTTGGTTATATCGGGCAAAACTCCTATCAGAGCGGCTTGGTTTCAGGCAAACTGTTGGATATGCTCATGCCTGCCGGAAATATTTTAGTCATTCATTTTGCCAAAGAGATGGACAACCAGAACCATCTGGTGCAGCGGGAAAAGGGATTTTATGACTGGTATCTGACAAACAACAAAAAAGAGCATCAGCTTTTTACGGTTGAAGTGTCGGACGCTTCCGATGAAAAATGGATGGAAAGAATTGCCGGTAATATTCGGGATAAGGAGATTAAAGGAATTTTCGTCACCAACTCCAGAGTATATAATGTCGGGCGATTTATCGAAAAGTATGGATTAACCGGGCTAAAAGTGATAGGGCACGACCTGCTTAAAGAGAATATCAATTATCTGAAAAAAGAGATTGTTCATTTTTTAATCTGCCAGCGCCCCGAGGAGCAGGGATACAGCGCCATCGACAAAGTGTTCAGGCATGTGGTGCAAAAAAGAAATATCCCTGCGGATAACTATACATCCATTGATATAATTACTAAAGAAAATGTTGATTATTATAAAGAATTTAAAAAAGGAATATGATGACAATGTCGTTTGAAGATTTAAAAGGAAAAGTTTGCGTAATCACCGGTGGTGCCGGTGTATTGGGCAGCGCCATGGTCAAAGCCATGGCTTCTGTCGGAATGAAAGTTGCCATTGCCGACATCAACAAGGAAGTTGCCGATAAAGTGGCAGGTGAAATTGCAAAAGAGAGCGGAGCACAAGTTATCGGCGTGGAAACCAGTGTTTTGGACAGAGGTTCATTAGAAAAAGCCAAAGCTGAAATCAATCAGAAACTGGGTGAGATTGATATTCTCGTAAACGGCGCCGGCGGAAACAGTCCACAGGCAACAACCCAGGTAGAACAGATGCAGGAGAGCGATATTGAAAATCCGGAAAGCACATTCTACGGATTGCAAATGGAAGGATTTGACAAGGTTTTTGCACTTAATTTCAAAGGTACCGTACTCCCGACTATGGTTTTCACTCAGGATATGCTCAAACGTAAAAAAGGAGTGGTTCTGAACATCTCTTCGATGAATTCGTATAAGCCACTGACAAAAATACCGGCATATTCAGCAGCCAAAGCATCCATAAATAATTTCACCGAATGGCTGTCCGTACACCTGGCAAAAGTCGGAATCCGGGTTAATGCCATTGCACCGGGATTTTTCATCACTCACCAAAACCGCTTTTTAGTTATGGATGAAAAAACAGGAAATTACTCCCCGCGCGGACAAAAAATTGTGGACAACACGCCTATGGGAAAGTTTGGTGAACCTGAAGACCTGCAGGGAGCAACCCTATTTCTGCTCTCTGATATTTCTTCATTTATCACCGGAATTGTAATTCCTGTAGATGGCGGATACAGTGCATTTGGCGGGGTATAGAATGTTTTGCCATCTTTTAATTTTTTTAAAGCACTAGTTTGTAACAATTTTCTTAAAAAAAATAAAAACTGATATGAAACGAAGAGATTTTATTGCAACGACTGCCGGAATCACAGCCGGAGTATCATTATTGTCAAACCCGGTTGGAGCTGTAATTGCCACTCAAAAAAAGCTAAGACTTGCCATGATTGGTACCGGAGTCAGAGGTATTGGGTTCTGGGGTAAACGAGTTGTCGATAATTATAGCGACATTGTAGAATTTGTCGGATTATGTGACATTAATCCAGGAAGGCTCGAATATGCAAAAACACACATGAAAGTCAATTGTCCGGTTTTTACCGATTTTGATAAAATGATGACAGAAACCAAGCCGGAAATGCTTATAGTGACGACTATGGATTCCACTCATCATGAATTTATCATCAAAGCTATGGAGATGGGGGCTGATGTGATTACTGAAAAACCTATGACTACCGATGAAATAAAGTGTCAGGCAATTTTGGACGCAGAGAAAAGAACAGGGAAAAAATGTATTGTAGGATTTAATTATCGTTACGGGATCCTTCCTACTGCTATCAAAGAACAGCTTGTTAAAAAGCCAATAGGAGAAATCACATCAGTTGATTTTCATTGGTATCTTAATGTATATCACGGAGCCTCGTATTTTAGAAGATGGCATGGGGAGATGTCAAAAGGAGGTTCACTTTGGGTGCATAAAGCCACTCATCATTTTGATTTATTAAACTGGCTCATTGATTCTGATCCTGTAGAAGTTACAGCATATGGTGCACTTGAGCACTATGGTAAAAACAATAAGTTCAGAGGGGCTAATTGCAGAAATTGTGCCTTCACCGATCAGTGTGACTATTTCTGGGATATTACAAAAAGTCAGCATGATATGAACTTATATGTCAAAAATGAGAAATACGACGGATATATCCGTGACAATTGTCTGTGGCGTGAAGAAGTTGACATATATGATAAAATGTCAGCTCAGATAAAGTATGCCAACAATGTTATTGTTAATTACTCGCTTACAACGTATTCTCCTTATGAAGGATGGAGACTTGCATTTAATGGCAAAGATGGACGTCTTGAATCCTGGGAAGATATTCCATGGCGCAGGCAGGAAAAAATCAATCAGGCACAACTTCATGCTGCTGAAATGAATCAAAGCGGTGGAGATGCAACCCGCTATGATGAGATCTTTCTAATGAAAAACTTTGAGCGTGATTATGAAATCATAAAGATTGAAGCTGCACGTGGTGGACATGGAGGCGGAGACTCAAGATTGCAAGATAAAATTTTCCGTAATCCCAATATGTCCGATCCATATAAGCACTCGGCCGGGACCCGTGATGGTGCTATGTCGTGCCTAATTGGGATTGCAGCAAGAAAATCAATCGAAAGTCAAAGCCCTGTTAAAATTGAAGATCTGACCGACATTATTCCACATCCTACAAGAGGAGTGATTGGTTAAAAAGTATAAAAATTCTTGATGTTTAACCATAAGGCATTAATGAACTATTAACATAAATAAAAAATAATAAAATATGAGTTTAAATTTAAAAAAAGATGCAAAATATGCCATGCTTGTTCCCACAAGTATGGGAATCCGGATTATTCCCGATAACGGACAGCCGGTTCATGCCAGCGACAGATTTACAATGTATGCAACCAGTGCAGAGACTAACGTTGCAAGTATTTCGTCTTATCTGGGACTGCCGGTAAAAGTACTGACTACTTTCGTAAAGGACAGTCCGATTGCACATTTCATAAAAGCTAACCTGAAAAGCCGGAATATGGACTTTGAAGGTCCCGAAGTGGAACAGGGCACACCGTGGGGATACCGCCACCAGATAAATATTGCCGACAGTGGTTTCGGTCTTCGTGGTCCACGGGTTTTCAATGACCGTGCCGGCGAAGTCGGACGCACACTCAATGTGAAGGATTTTGATCTTGAACGGATTTTCGGAGAAGAAGGAGTTCAGATTGTGCATATTTCCGGATTGATCGCCGCTTTATCTCCCGAAACCAGCCAGTTTTGTCTGGAAATCGCAAGGGCAGCAAAAAAACACGGAACAAAAATCTCTTTTGACCTGAACCACAGAGCATCTTTCTGGGAGGGTAGGGAAAAAGAGCTTCACGAAAACTTCACGGAAATTGCTTCCGTAACTGATATTCTTATCGGAAATGAGGAAGATTTTCAGCTTTGTTTAGGAGTTGAAGGTCCGCCGGCAGGAGGAAAAGGAATTGCAGAAAAAATTGAAGGTTTTAAAGGATTGATTGAAAACGTCAGGAAGAGCTTCCCCAATGCTTCGGTTTTTGCCAACACATTGCGTGAAGTCATCAGCGTCAGCAACCATTTATGGGGCGCCATCGTACTTGAAAACAACAACTGGCACGTTATTGAACCGCGTCCGATTGAAGTGCTCGACCGGATTGGCGGCGGCGACGGATTCGTTGGAGGATTGCTTTACGGTATCCTAAAAGGATGGGAACCTGAAAAATGGCCCCGGTTTGCATGGGCAACAGGAGCAATGGCAACTACATTCCTTACCGACTATGCACAACCTGCCGACGAAGATATGGTATGGAGTATATGGAAAGGTAATGCAAGAGTAAAAAGATAAATATTATGATTTATTATGAAAAAGGGTCAAAAAACACCAGCCTTTCGGCTGATGACCTGAAAAATGGAGTTTTTGAAGCCCTTGAAAAATTAGGAAAAAAGAAAAAGGTGTTGGCTATTCCGCCGGATTTCACGCGATTTCCCTCGCGTGCCGGCGAGCTGACTGAATTTACATGGCAATATTACGGTGATACGCTCACCGACATTTTGCCCGCATTGGGTACGCACACCCCAATGACCGACAGTCAGATTTCCACCATGTTCGGCTCTACGCCACGTGAGCTTTTCCGCATTCACGACTGGCGGAATGATGTGGTAACCTTAGGCACGGTTCCGGGAGAATATGTAAAAGAAGTTTCCGAAGGAGCAGTGGATTATCCATGGCCTGCACAGGTGAACAAACTACTCATTCAGGGCGGCTACGATCTGATTCTTTCCATCGGACAGGTAGTTCCCCACGAAGTGGCAGGCATGGCAAATTATAATAAAAATGTTTTTGTGGGAACAGGCGGGGCAGAGGGAATCAACAAAAGCCACTACATCGGTGCCGCTTTCGGAATGGAAAGAATGATGGGCAGGGCAGAAACTCCGGTTCGCAAAATTTTCAACTATGCATCGGAACATTTTGCCAAACATTTACCCATTCTTTATATGCACACCGTCGTAGGAATGAACAGCGAAGGCAAGCTTCAGACCTACGGACTTTTCATCGGCGACGATTTCAGTGTTTTCGATAAAGCAGCTGAGCTTTCATTGCAGGTGAACTTTGAAATGGTTGATAAACCGCTGAAGAAAGTTGTGGTATGGCTTGATCCTACTGAATTTAAAAGCACCTGGTTGGGAAACAAAAGCATCTACCGCACCCGGATGGCTCTGGCAGATGATGGAGAGCTGATTGTGCTTGCTCCGGCATTGATTGAATTTGGCGAAGACAAGGAAATTGACCGGCTCATCAGGAAATACGGCTATTTTGGAACACCGCACACACTGAAACTGGTTGAAGAAAACGAAGACCTGCGCTCCAATCTCGGGGCAGCGGCACATCTCATCCACGGTTCATCGGAAGGGCGGTTCGGTATTACATACTGTCCGGGGAAAGGCGCCGAAAATCTGACTCAGCAGGAAATTGAAAGTGTAGGCTTTAAATATGCCGACATTGATGAAGTTACTGCAAAATATAATCCCGAAAAACTGAAGGACGGCATAAACATTATGCCTGACGGCGAAGAGATATTCTACATATCAAATCCGGCAATTGGTTTGTGGGCGTTTAAAGAGCGATTTGAGTATTAAATTTTGCCGTACAAAATCATTATTTTTCGTAGTAATTTAATCAGGACTTCATGACAAAACTGGAAACGGTAAGGTGGGGTATCATTGGTGTGGGTAATGTTACCGAAATGAAAAGCGGTCCGGCTTTTTACAAAACTGAACATTCGCATCTTGTTGCCGTTATGCGGCGAAATGCGGAAAAAGCTGCCGACTATGCAAGCAGGCACAATGTCCCCCGCTGGTATTCAGACGCTTCAATGCTCATCAACGATCCGGAAGTTGATGTGGTTTATATCGCTACCCCGCCGGCTTTTCATGCTGAATATGCAATTCAGGCTATGAAAGCAGGGAAACCGGTATATGTGGAAAAACCCATGGCGCTAAATTATACTGAATGTCTGGAAATGAACAAAGTTTCCGAAATGACCGGAATGTCGCTGTGGGTTGCCTATTACAGAAGATCGCTTCCGGCATTCCTGAAGGTAAAGGAGCTGGTGGAGACAGGTACTATAGGAAAGCCGCTGACGGTTACCATCTGGCTCCACAAACAAGCTCGGGAAACAGGAAAAAACAGAGAGGAAATGAGTTGGCATGTTTTCCCGGAAATCAGTGGCGGCGGCTATTTTTTCGATCTGGCTTCCCATCAGTTCGATTATCTTGATTTTCTTTTTGGTCCGGTAAAAGAAGCAAAAGGGATGGCAACCAATATGGCAGGA
>CAYNOQ010000075.1:11489-12622 GCA_964398855.1 uncultured Mariniphaga sp.
GAAAATCATAATTGATGATAAAATACCTTATATCCGCGGAGCATTCGAGCCGTTTGCCGAAGTGATTTATCTGCCGGGGAGCAAAACAACACCTGACATTGTGAAGAATGCAGATGCAATCGTGACCCGCACGCGCACCCGCTGCAACCGCGAACTGTTGGAAGGTTCAAAGGTTAAATTTATTGCAACAGCCACTATCGGATATGATCACATTGACACCGCATACTGCAAACAGGCAGGAATTGAATGGACAAATGCACCGGGCTGCAATGCCGAAAGCGTGAACCAGTATATTGCTTCGGCGCTGTTTTCCTGGTCACTGAAAAAACGGACATCGCTTGAAGGACAGTGCATCGGCATTGTTGGTGTCGGACATGTGGGGTCAAAAGTGGCAAAGTTTTGTAAGACAATTGGTATGGAAGTTCTGTTAAACGATCCGCCGCGCGAACGGCTCGAGGGTTCAGCCGGTTTTGTCAGCATAAAAGAGATTCAGGAAAAAGCCGACATCATCACTTTTCATGTCCCGCTCAACAGAAAAGGAGAAGATGTCACTTTTCATCTGGTAGATGAAAAGTTTATTAAAAATCTAAAAAAACAACCGCTCCTTATCAACTCCTGTCGCGGAGAAGTGTTTAAAACAGAAGCACTGTTAAACAATCTGAAAACAGGAAAAATTTCGGGATTGATTGCCGATTGCTGGGAGAATGAGCCGGATATTGACCTGGAACTTTTGGAGCTGGCAGATTACGGAACACCGCATATTGCAGGCTATTCCAAAGATGGTAAAGCCAATGGCACACGAATGAGTGTGCAGGCTATCAGCCAGTTTTTCAATCTTGGCATTGACGATTGGGAGCCTGAGAATGTGGAACTTCCAGAAAAGACGATTATAGAAATTGATGGCAATCAGCGTAGAGAATATTCGGTTTTGGCAGAAGCAATACTCTCAACTTACGCCATTGAAGAGGATGATGAAGCATTGCGCAGCAATCCTCATCTATTTGAAAAACTGAGAGGGGACTATCCTGTTCGTCGCGAGTTTGCTACTTATACACTGAAAGTGAAAAACATGAATGAAAGTACAATAGAAAAATTGGAGCAGATGGGGTTTAGGATAGAGAGAGATTAGGTGG
>CAYNOQ010000076.1:0-4854 GCA_964398855.1 uncultured Mariniphaga sp.
GAGAAAAGTTCGGAGAAAAGTTCGGAGAAAAGTTCGGAGAAAAGTTCGGAGAAAATTTTACAAATTATTTCCGGGAATAAATTTATCTCTGCCAGAGAACTGGCAGAAGAATTAAAAATTTCACAAAGGGCAATTGAAAAGAACATGGCTAACCTTAAAAAGGAAGGCAAACTAAAGCGGGTTGGACCTGCAAAAGGCGGGTATTGGGAAATTATAAGAAATTAACTTTTAAAATGACATAATTATGTTGGATTTAGGATTTGTTAGCGCCATTCTGGCAGAAAAAAGTTTTGAAGAAGTTATGAATTTTGCTTCGCAAAATGAATTCAAATGTGTGGAAATCATGTGCTGGCCCGTGGGCAAGGCAGAACGGCGGTATGCCGGTGTAACGCATATCAATGTTGACGAAGTCAGCGATGCCGATGTTGCACGGATAAAAAGAGTTCAGAATGAGAGCAAGGTCTATATTTCGGGGCTGGGATATTATCCGAATCCCCTTGACCCGGATAAAAAGCAGGCTGATTTTTTTATTGAACACATAAAAAAGGTGATTCGCACGGCGGCAAAGCTGGAGTTGGGTGTAGTGAACACTTTTATCGGCAGGGATCCTGTAAAAAGCATTGAAGATAATCTGAAAATTTTTGCCGATGTGTGGCACGGAATCATAAAAGTGGCAGAAGAGAACAACATAAAAATCGGAATTGAAAACTGCCCGATGCTCTTCACCCGTGATGAGTGGCCCGGCGGGAAAAACCTGGCAACCACACCGGCAATCTGGAAGAAAATGTTTGAGCTTATTCCAAGTCCGGCTCTTGGGCTAAACTACGACCCGTCTCATCTGGTATGGATGCAGATGGATGAGGTGAAACCCATTTACGATTTCCGTGAAAAACTTTTTCATATTCATTTGAAAGACGTGAAAATTTACCCCGAAAAGCTGAATGAAGTAGGAATCATGGCTTATCCGTTAGATTACCATTCGCCAAAAATACCCGGATTAGGCGATGTGGATTGGCGCGGGTTCTTTTCGGCGCTCACTTCCGTGAAATACCGTGGTCCGGTTTGCATCGAAGTGGAGGATAAAGCTTATGAAGATTCTCAGGAAGATATTGAAGCTGCAATCTTAACCAGCCGCAATTTTGTGAAGCAGTTTTTCGCCTGAAAACTTTCAGCCGAAAATTTTTCTGAAAACATCTTCAACTCTGGCTACCCGCTCCAGTTCAATGTCGAACTTTGACGGGTCGAAACCTTTGTTCAGCTTGGGTATGAAGATTTTATTGAATCCTAATTTTGCCGCTTCGGCAATTCGTTGTTCAATCCGGTTCACTGCCCTGATTTCGCCGGTAAGCCCCACTTCTCCGGTGAAACAGAATTTGTGGTCAATGGCGATATCGATATTGGATGAGAGGATGGAGCAGATAACCGCCATGTCGGTAGCCGGGTCGTTGATGCGCAGTCCGCCGGCAATATTCAGGAAAACATCTTTGGCAAGCAGTTTAAATCCTGCGCGTTTTTCAAGAACTGCCAGAAGCATATTCAGCCGGCGCAGGTCGAAACCGGTGGATGAGCGTTGCGGTGTGCCGTAAGCGGCTGAACTCACTAATGCCTGAATTTCAATCAGGAACGGACGAATTCCCTCAATGGTTGCCGCAACTGCTGTTCCGCTTATATCGTTGTTGGCTTTGGAGATCAGCTGCTCGGAAGGATTCAGCACTTCGCGGAGACCGTTGCCGCGCATTTCAAAAATTCCCAGTTCATTGGTTGAACCAAAGCGGTTTTTGTTGGTGCGCAAAATGCGATAGAGATAATTGGTGTCGCCCTCAAACTGAAGCACGGAGTCCACAATGTGTTCCAGAACCTTGGGTCCTGCAAGGTTGCCCTCTTTGTTGATGTGTCCGATCAGAATGACTGCTGTATGGTTTTGTTTTGCAAACTTGAGAATGGCAGAAGTGCACTCGCGCACCTGAGTTACCGATCCGGGCGAAGATTCAACTGTTTCTGTTGCAAGAGTTTGTATCGAATCTATTATCAACAGGTGAGGCTGGATTTGCGTTGTATGTGCCAATACGTTTTCTAATGAAGTTTCACTGAGAAACAGGCAGGTATCATTTTCCAGACCCAACCGCCCGGCGCGGAGCTTTATCTGCTGTAAACTCTCTTCTCCTGAAACATAAAGCACCTTTTTGGTGCGCATTCCCAATGCCATTTGCAAAACTAAGGTAGATTTACCGATTCCCGGTTCTCCGCCCAAAAGTACAATGGATCCCGGCACAATTCCGCCGCCCAGCACCCTGTCAAATTCGGCAATCCCTACGGTTATGCGTTCCATCTGCTCTGCGGCAATATCTTCAAGCGTAAGCGGTTGATTGGCTGACAGCTGTGCAGAAATTGCCGGTGAAACTCTCTTTTTTTCAACAATCTCTTCCGCAAACGTATTCCATCCGCCGCACGATGGGCATTTCCCCATCCATTTAGGCGATTCAATTCCACAGTTCTGACAGATATAAACCGATTTTTTAGACATTATTCAAGCTGTTTTATTCTTCTTATCATTTCAGAAGTTGAAATTCCCTGTATCAAATCCAGTCTTTCCACTTTTCCGCCATTTTGCAAAACGGTTTCAAAACCCACTACTTCGTGTAGTGCATACTCACTCCCTTTAACCAACACATCAGGCAAAATCTGAGCAATTAATTTTGCAGGCGTCTCCTCTTCAAAAACAATTACGGCATCTACAAAAACAAAGGAAGCCATAATCAAAGACCGGGCTTCAATATCGAATATCGGACGATCTTTCCCTTTTAATATTCGCACGGAATCATCCGAATTGAGCCCTACAATTAGCTTTGTTCCAAAATCTGATGATTTTTGTAGCGAGTAAACATGCCCGTGATGGATGATATCAAAACAGCCGTTGGTGAAAACAATGGAGTCTCCGTTTTCTCTCCATTTTTTCAGTGTGGATTCAAAAGATTCAAAATCAGTGAAAATTTTGGAGCTGATGTCAAATTGCATACGTCATTTTTTAGTTTGCGCCAAAAGTACAAAAGTTGATTGTGATATTCCAGCCGGGAATGGAATTAATGCCTATTTTTACATTTTCAAACCATTCCAATATCAGGAAAATGAATTACTTGGATTTAGTTATCGGTCTGATTTTAATTTTTTCTGCTTTCAGGGGGCTGAGTAAAGGATTGGTTGCTGAGCTTACTAAATTGGCAGCGGTTGTTTTGGGCATCTGGGGTGCGATGAATTTTTCGCACATAGCCCGCGATTTTCTGGTGAAGAATTTCAATCCCGAATCAGGAAATCTGAACATTATCTCTTTTTTAATCACTTTTATCGTAATTGTCATTCTCGTGCATGTTGTGGGAAGCTCTGTGGGCAAGCTTGTTCAGGCGGCAATGCTTGGCTGGGTCAACAAAATTGCCGGATTGGCTTTCGGGGTTTTACGCTCAGCGCTGGTCATCAGCGTTTTGTTGCTGATGTTTGACAAAATCGACAGAGAGGTGAACATTCTCTCACCCAAAGTTAAGGCTGAATCAAAATTGTATGAGCCTGTTAAACAGTTTGCTCCTTCGCTTCTGCCTTTCTTTGATGACTGGGTTAAGGATTTGGGAATCAATAAAAAAGAAAACGACTTCGATGAGCAGTTTCAGGATGATTTAAAAGTGAGTTAACCGGAAATGCAATTACTGTTCAATTTACCAACAACCTGTTTTTGAGAAGCAAATCACTATTTTTCAGAAAATTTGATTGAAATATGAGACTATACGTTAATTTATTACTTCCTGTTTTACTCCTGCTTTCGGCTTGTTTGCACAGCCAGAATGAATCCGGGGCAATTTCATTGCCCGGCGACAGATTTTTTGATAACGGGCTTTCTTTGAGAGGAAATGATTCGGCAGATCCGTTTACCGGAAAAATGTTGTATCCTTTTGGTAAAAAAAACCGGGAACCCGTCTGGTTGCTGGCAGAGTGGGGGAGCAAACATCTGCTGCATCAAAGCGATTTTGCAGAAGAAAACGGAACCAAAATATTTGAAAATGAAGGAAAACTGATCGCTTTCAAACGAACCGAAAATGATATGAACATCCGGATGGAAGTGAGGGCTTCTGCCGAATACCAGCGCCCGAGAGCATTCAATGAGTTCTGGTCCCATTTGCTCATTGAGCAGGAATTCATTGAAAAACCGTTAGTTGATTCCATCGGGAAACTGTTGCTGCATTTTGAAGGAAAGTTGCTCTATTGCCAATCTTTCATGGATGATGAAACCTTTAATCCGGGTCTTCATACTGCTCAGTTTCAGCTTTTTCTGACAATCCAGGACAGGAATCCGTCATCTCCGAAATATGGCGATTACCTTTGGTTTGGCGTTCCCTTTTACGATTTCAGATACCCGGAAATTTCACGCTATGCTGCTCAGGATATTGCAAAAGATGATGCCACCGGAAAATTTATTTACAGTCTGGGAACGAATGACTACACCGAAAAGTCTTTTCATGGCGGAGAGTGGATTGCCGTGGAAATGGACTTGAAACCACATATTTTAGAAGCTCTGGCAACGGCAAAGGAGCGGGGTTATCTGACGGAATCCAAAGCTGAGGATTTTCGCATAACAGGAATGAATTTAGGATGGGAAGTTCCCGGGACTTTTGATGCCGCATTTGAGTTCAGAAGTTTCAATCTGAGCTGGATACCGGCAGATGGCGGGTAATTTCAGTTTGATGAAAATGCGGCTATTTTTTAAGCTTACAGCAATAGAGCGCATATTTTTTTCGATTTACTCCGGCTTTCAGTTTTTCTTTGTAATTTCATCTGAAAATAACATTTTTCGAAAAATAGTGTTGTATG
>CAYNOQ010000076.1:4954-12537 GCA_964398855.1 uncultured Mariniphaga sp.
TGGGCAGGTGTTGATTTCGGATTTAATCTTCTTGCAAATCCCGATTATTCAGGATATTCTTCCGAGTTTATGAAAAATGAACTGCTCAGGTCAAACCTGACAAATATCAATATTTTTCAACAGAGTATCGGGTTGCAGAAAAGCAGGAATACTATCGGATTGGTTACAGGCTTGGGGTTGCAGTTGCAAAGCTACAGGCTTGAGAAAAATACCACCATCGAACGGTTGGAAAACGGGAGAATTGACCCCAGTATTTTAACTTTTGATCAAAACCAGAAATCCAAACTTTCCGTGGTTTCTCTAACGGTTCCGTTATTGGCTGAATTTCAGGTTCCTGTGAAGCATTATAAAAACAGGGCTTATGTTTCAGGAGGACTATACGGAGGGTTGCGCCTTGGCAGCCACACCAAAATAAAGTATCGTGCTGAAGGGAAAAAGGAGAAGCTGAAAACTCCCGGACACTACTCGCTGCACGATTTTAAATACGGTTTTATGCTCAGGACAGGATACCGCAGGGTGAATGTTTTTGCAACTTATGACCTGGTTCCGCTTTTCAGGGAAGAGAAAGGACCGAAACTCACGCCCGTAACTTTTGGGATAACATTAATTAGCTTATAATCAATTAAAAACACAGATTAAAAATGAGACCTTATATTTTGAAGGAAGCCAACTGGAAACAGATTAAGAATCAGCAATATGATGTTGCGGTTTTGCCGTGGGGAGCAACGGAACCGCACAATTATCATTTGCCTTATGGAACCGATTTTCTTGAATCGGAAAGTATTGCTGCCGATTCGGCAAAAATAGCGTGGGAAAAGGGAGCAAAAATAATGGTGCTTCCGGCAATTCCATTGGGTGTTCAGAACCCGGGGCAGATAGAGATGCCTTTTTGTCTTCACACCCGGCCATCCACGCAAGTTGCTATTCTTGAGGATATTACAAGAGCGCTTTATCATCAGGGAATTCGCAAGTTAGTGATTGTAAACGGACACGGCGGCAATGATTTCAAACCGCTGATACGCGAGGTTATGCCGCAATTTCCCGGAATGTTTATCGCTCTCACTGAGTGGTTCAGGCTCTTTCCCGAAACCGATTTTTTTGAAGAGAGCGGAGACCATGCCAACGAGATGGAAACCAGCGTGATTATGCACTATTTTCCTGAATTGGTGCTTCCGCTTGATGAGGCGGGAGAGGGCAGATCAAAAAAGCCTGTTTTGAAAGGGCTGGCTGATAAAACTGCATGGACACCGCGCCGTTGGGATCAGGTTTCGGAAGATACCGGAATTGGAAACCCCAAAAAGGCAACTCCCGAAAAGGGGAAGAAATTCGTGGCAGCCGTAACCACAAAAATTGCCGATTTTTTGATTGAACTGGCACAATGCAATACCGATGAATTATATATTGAATAAGATGAAACTTTTATTGATCAGCAACTCAACAATGGCAGGGGAAGCCTATCTGGATTATCCCAAATTTGAAATTCAAAGATTTTTAGGAGAAAAACCGGTGAATGCACTTTTTATCCCTTATGCGGCAGTCACGTTTTCTTATAAGGAATATTGCCGGAAGGTGGAGGAGCGTTTTTCCGAAGTGGGGCACCACATCACTGGGATTCAGACCTTTGCCAACCCGGCAAAAGCGGTGGAAGAGGCTGAAGCAATTGTTGTTGGCGGTGGAAATACCTGGCAACTGGTGCGGATGCTTCATCAAAACGAATTGATGAGACCCATCCGAAGAAAAATTCTGGACGGAACGCCTTACATCGGATGGAGCGCCGGAGCAAATATTGCTTGTCCTACCCTGCGCACCACCAACGACATGCCCATTGTTGATCCGCTCAACTTTGATTGTCTTTCGCTTGTGCCGTTCCAGATTAATCCGCACTATCTTGATGCCAATGTGCAGGGACACGCCGGAGAAACGCGCGAACAGCGCATTGAAGAGTTTGTTGAACTGAATCCTCATACCTATGTTGCCGGATTAAGGGAGGGAAGCATTTTTAAGCTTGAAAATGGCAGGCTGGAGCTGATTGGAGAACGGTCATGCCGGATTTTCAAAAAAGGAGAGACGCCTGCAGAGCTGAACAATACTGACGATTTCAGCTTTCTGCTAAAATAGCGGGTATAGGTTGAAGGGAATTAACATAAAGTTATTGATGCCGTAACGCTCACTTTAAATTTACACAAATTCTCCGGCGACTGTTGGTGTTTTGATGAAATCCGAAAGTATGCGTTACCTTTGTCTGGTTAAAACCGAAACAGGAAATGGAATTTTTATCAAATAGTTACTTCGCCCTATTTCTGATTGTAGCCATAGGATTTATCATCGGGCGAATAAAAATCTTCGGAATGTCGCTCGATGTTTCGGCAATTATTTTTGTTGCGCTGCTTTTTGGGCATTACGGGGTGATGCTGCCGGATGATTTTCAGTATTTCGGACTGGTGCTGTTTATTTTTACAATCGGCATTCAGGCGGGTCCCGGCTTTTTTGAATCGTTCAAAAAAGAGGGCAGACAGCTGGCACAGTTTGCAACTTTTTTAATATTGGTTGCCGGATTGATTACCATCGCTGTGATTTACCTTTTGAAAATTGACAAAAACATAGCCATCGGGCTTCTTGCCGGCGCATTGACCAGTACGCCGGGATTGGCGGCAGCCATCGACCTTACCGGATCGCCGCTGGCATCCATCGGTTATGGAGTTGCCTATCCGTTTGGTGTGATCGGAGTTATCCTGTTCATTCGTTTTCTGCCGAAAATTATTGGTGTTTCGGTAAAAGAGTCGGAAGAGCAGCATCATGCAGGATTAAAGGAGGAATTTCCTGAAATTATCCGTCAGAATTTTGTGGTTGAAAATGAGAATGTTTTTGGAAAGTCCATTGGCGAACTGCGCATCAGATTGATGACAAAAGCTGTGGTTTCGCGGGTTGTTCACGATGGAGTTGCCATAACTCCGGTGCCGGAAACTATTCTTCATAAAGGTGATTTGATTAAAGCAGTTGGCACGGAACAATCACTCCAAAGCGTTGAATTGCTTATCGGTCCGAAAACAGACATAGAAATCCCGCTCGACCCGAATTATGATGTGCGGAGCGTTCTGGTTACAAACAAAGAGGTGGTTAACAAAACCATCGGACAGCTCAATCTGCTGCACACCTATAACGCAACGGTGACCCGCATCAGAAGGGCAGGAATAAATATCTCCCCAACGCCCAATTCTAAATTGCAATTTGGCGATAAGTTAATCATTGCCAGCAGTAAAGCCAATATGGAACTGGTGGCGCGCATGTTTGGTGATGATCAAAAGCGGCTTTCCGATACCGATATTTTACCGGTTGCGCTTGGCGTAATTTTAGGTGTTTTGGTAGGAAAAATAAGCGTGGCGTTCGGTAATTTTACTTTCAGCCTGGGACTTACCGGCGGTGTCCTGATTGTAGCGCTTATACTCAGCCGCATTGGAAAAACCGGCAACATATTATGGACCATGAGTTCATCTGCCAACCAGCTTTTGCGGCAGTTGGGATTGATTTTATTTCTTGCTGCTGTTGGAACCAGCGCCGGCGCCGAAATTGTGGAAACCTTTGAGCAGTATGGCTTCCGCCTGTTTTTGATTGGCGGGGTGATTACCCTGCTACCAATGGTTATTGCTGCATTGGTTGGAAAATGGTTTTTCAAAATGAATCTGCTGAGTATGTTAGGGGCAATAAGCGGCAGTATGACAAGCACTCCGGGGCTTGCCGCCGCCGATTCAATGACCGATTCCAATGCCCATTCAATTTCTTATGCCACCGTTTATCCCGTGGCAATGGTGCTGTTGGTTGTGGTTGTGCAGCTTATTGTGCTGTTCTTATAATCCAAAAACTACCAGGCAGATTCCATTTTAAAAATATCAAGACGGTTCACAATCACTTCGCCGCCATTGGAAAACAGAATTAAATCTTCAGCTCCTTCTTCCGGGGTAAAGTTATTTGTCAGCACAACCTGACCGCCATTTGCAAAAACTTCGATGGATGCCCGGTCAATTAAAATCTCAAGGGTGACAATATTGTCAATAGCCTGCAACGGAGCTGTTGAGCCGAGCGTTGAAACTGCGCCTCTCACGGCATCATACAAAATTTCTGTACCCGCCTTTTTCTTGCTGTTTCGCACAAAAAAGCCGAAATTGTTACACGATTTCACGTTGAATTCTCCAATTATGTGCAGGCAGTCTCCTTTCACTTTTTTAACAATGTTCTGATTGATTCCCGGAATCAGCTTTTCGTTTTCCCATTTGTAGTGCTTCCCGTGGAGAGACTTAATTTCGGTAACCGGCTTTCTGACAACTTGATAGCCAAAATTAAAACGGGTCAGTTCCAGTTCTGTGGGGATGGTCATTTGCCCGTTAAAAGGCATTCCGGGAAACTCGCTGTTACGCATCCATGCAATCTGAATAACCCTTCCGTCATCTGCCGGAATATTGCTCCAGGTTTGGGTCGCATAGTAGTTTTTTCCGAAATCACTCTTCATTTTTGCTGTTTCAGGCGCAAATTCTTCACCGTTAAAACTTCCGACAAGGTAGGTTCCGTCTCCGTCAAAAAGTACCCATTTCGTCTCTTCAGGGCGATTGGTTACCTGCATCGGCACTAAGTCCGGGCATTCGTAATAGCCGTAAACATGGCTTTTGTGTTCCCAGTCAATCAGATTTTCGGAAGTGTAGAATGAAACTCCCTTTGAACGCTCTTCACCCGTGTTTTTTCTGTATATAGCCATCACATATTTTTGTGCAGGCTCAAACCAGACAACTTTCGGGTCGCGTGCATCATCGGTTTCGTCATACGGAATTATCGGATTTCCTTCAAATTTTTCCCAGGTTCGTCCGCGGTCGGTGCTGTATGCCATCCGCTGTCCACATTTCTGGCTGGTGTAGAAAATGATTAACGTTTTTGTGTCGCCTTTCTGTTTTCCCAAAAGATTCTTTTCATCCACAATGGCAGAACCTGAAAAAGCGGTGCAAAGCTCTTTGTCCTGTGAATCGTCATCGGGATAAATGGCAACCGGCAGATGCTCCCAGTGTATCAGGTCTTCGCTCACGGCGTGTCCCCAGTGCATATATCCCCACTCATTTCCGTTGGGATTATACTGATAAAACAGATGGTATTCACCATCGTAATAGACCAGACCGTTGGGGTCATTATGCCAGTTTTTTTCTGGTGTGAAATGAAACTGGGGGCGGTATAATTCGTTGTAGTAACTTTTATCGGGCTTGGAAGCCGTTGATAAAAGAGCAAAAGCAGCTAATAATGAATAGATTAAAATATTTTTCATCATCAATTTTTTTCAAACTTCGACTCGGTTTTTTCGTGTGCAAGATAGGAATTTATAGTGAAAGAGACCGTTTGATTTTTGTTTCAAATATATTCAATATGTTGGAGAGTTTTGAATATGGTGAAAGTGTATTAAGGCGCTAAAAGAACATTCAAATCCTGTTATTTCCAACAATCCGCTTCAATTGAGCGCCAAACCCTCATTTCAGGTTCTAAAAATATTTCTCTCTGACGTAGCTTCTGCCGAAAAAATCCATATCAAAACCTAATGTAACTTCATAGGTTCCATACTGATAGGGGAATATTTCGTTGTAGGTGATATCCATGGCAAACCCGATGCGCAGGTTGTTATCCATAATCCACTGGCTGACAAAACTCAACGCATTTATAGTGCGTGCCATCACTCCGAGCCACAATTTTTCACGAATCATCAGATTGATTCCCAGATCGTAGTTGATGGGAAGCCCGTGGTTATAGGTAACCATCAGGGTGGGCTTCAGCGCCAGATGATGATACCGGATAAACCGGAAAACATAACCACCCATGAGATAAGCAGTTTGTACCTGAGCTTCAAGGTCAAAATTGTTGATATTGGCAGTATAGCTGTTTTTCATCAATTTGGGAATGGAAAATCCCATATAAAAATTTTCACCATAAAGGAAACCACCGATACCGAAATTGGGCATAAATTTCAGGTCGATATCTCCCATAAAAGCCTGATCATATTCGTCATCATAAAGCTGCACCTGAGTGAGTGGATTTTTGAAATTTGTGGCTCCAAATTTCAATCCCATGCGCAATCTGGTTTGCGGAGTAAAAGCAACTTCATAGGCGTAATCGCCAAAAATGCTCAGCTTATTTTCATAGCCGAACCGGTCACTGGTAACATTCAGCCCCAATCCGACATTTTCATTTTTGGTTGGCGTGTGAAACGAGATAACCTGTGTGAGAGGTGAGCGGTCGAAACCCGCCCACTGCTTGCGTACCAAAGTGTTAAAGCCAATTTTTTCCCACATGCCTGCATAAGCCGGATTAACATATTGCATATTAAACATATACTGGGTGAGTATGGGCTCCGTTTGTCCATAGCTTTTTGCAAGAGGAAAAAAGATAAGGAGGAACAGCATTGCAAAGATATGTATCCGCATTAACATATAGCCGTATTAAATTTCAACGGAAAATTAGTAATTAAATATGAATAAGGCAACAGAACAAAAATAACAATTGTAAATAAGCAAAGTTGTGAAGGCACAATTGGCACGAATATTTTTGATTTTTCATCCCGAATAGCAAACTGGAAGATTTGTGAATTCGAAAACAAAAGATTTGCCTCAGAGTAAAAAATGACCATGAAATCCATCCATATCATACAAAACGACGTCATTCCGCACGATGTGTGGAATCTGTTTCTTTTCTTCAAAACCCGTAAGCATCGCCAGACCAGCCTGCCCCGATTAACTCGGAATTGTATTAAAAAATAGAAGCCTCTCTAACACTCCTAAAATATAAAAATAAGGTAAAACATTTCTAAAAAACTCAGTTAATTTTTGAGCACCAATCCCCACTTAATCTCCATCTAATCACCACCTAATCTCTATCTTACCCGACGTTGTCATCTTACCCGACGTTGTCATCTTACCCGACGTTGTCAGGTGCTTCGCACGCTAACAAGTCTGCTAGTCTGCTTCCTACTTCGATACAACTCTCTCACTCTCTCACTTCTCACTATTTTCAATCTCCACTTAATCTCTATCTAATCCCCACTTAATCTCCACCTAATATCCACCTAATCCCCTCAATCCCCACGCCCAATCAAAGCCAACCGCCAATAGCCAACAGCCACTTTTTTATTGAGACGGAATATTTTTTTAAAAAAGTTTACAAAATCTGTCCATGTTTTGGATGTTAAGTTCCTTTTGGTACAGAGCGAAGTAATTTAAAAGGAAATAGTCAGTGAAATTATGGTTGAGAAAATATTTTTAAAAAAAAGTTTAGAAAATCTGTCCATGTTTTGGATGTTAAGTTCCTTTTAGTACAGAACGAAGTAATTTAATGGAGAAAATAAGTAAATACATAGAGGATTCTCATTTCATTCATTGGGTATTCAATCCTGAGGAAGAGCTGACCGGGTGGTGGGATTCGTTTTTATCGGATAACCCGCGTGAGAAAGAGAATATCCTGCTGGCGCGTAGAATTCTTCACAAACTCCATACAAAAAACAAAGAGCTTTCAGAAAATGAAAAGATTATCCTTTTCGCACAGATTCTGAAACAGATTGAGGG
>CAYNOQ010000077.1:0-12324 GCA_964398855.1 uncultured Mariniphaga sp.
TAAAAAGTTTCACTAAGTTTTGCAAATGCGTAACAAACAGATTTTTGCTATGTAGAAACTTGAAAACCCGGCAGAAAACCCGATCCTCTTTTTCTCCTCTTTTGGGGGAGCCAGAGGGGGCTATCATTAGTCTTATGTCTAATTTGCCGACTCACTTTTTTTCGTTTATTTTGAAACGGGTTGAACGGAACGGTGCAGTCATTGTTCTAACTTTGAAATTCATTTATTAAAAAGTAATTTTTATGAGCTATTATTTCAACACGACAATAAAAAACAGAAGTTTTGACGAGGTCATTGAGACGGTAAAAAGCGAGCTGGCTAAGGAAGGCTTCGGTGTTCCGGCAGAAGTGGATGTGCAGGGCACTTTTAAAATGAAGCTTGGGATTGATTTCAGAAAATACAGGATTTTGTGTGCCTGCAATCCCGTTTATGCAAAGCAGGCGATTGACAGTGAGCCAAATGTAGGGGTAATGCTCCCCTGCAGCATCGCTATTCAGGAGCATGAGAACGGCGATGTGGAAATTGCGGCAGTCGATTCGCAGGCTTCAATGCTTGCCGTTAAAAATCCGGTGGTTCAGGAGGTGGCTGCTGAGGTTGCCCGCGGTCTTGAACGGGTGGTTCAGCAATTGGGCTGAAACAAAAACAGATAAAAAAAGAAAAGCCGCTCAAAAACCTCACGGTTTTGTTGAGCGGCCTAATCTGTTAATCTAAACTGTTTAATTGCTTTTGTTATAGTGATATACTCCTTTGTACTCAAAGGTTTTTCCTTCATAATCCTTGCAGGTAACCCTGTAAACCGTTGAATCCATTCCCGGAATCTGAATGTCATTCAGCCTGAACGAAACGAACGAAGCAAACGGAATATCCCGCTGGTCGCCGTTGGCATTGTGGCGAAGCTCTAACTCTACCGGCTGATCGTCTTCGGTTAATTCGCCCGGATTTTTCACCAGATTGATAAAATGGATTTCATAACGCCCCCAGTATTTTATCTCAAAATTGAGTAAACTATCGGTTTGCCACACCTCTTTAACAATAATGGGATCGTTTCCGATACTGTCCTGAGTCTCTTCGGTAATGTCAAAAACATCTTTGAGCAAAATTTTCTTTACCGAATTAACTTTGACGGTAAAATCTTTGTCTTTTCGACTGCTTTCCGGTCTGTCAGCCAAAATGGTGTAATTGATCAAAACCCGGTCGCCGGTCTGCAAACGCGAATTCGGATCGCTGGTTCCGTCATAATACCAGGGCAGTTGATAGCCAGTCACAATGGGAAACAGCCTCTGTCCGTTATCTAAATTAATTATATAGCTGACAGGATCGGAACTGGTCTGTTCAATCATTCCGAAACCGACCCAGAATTTTCCCAATGAATAGGCGTCATCATCTTTCATGCAACTGCCTAAACCGATAATCACACTTAACAGAATAAATAAAACTCTCTTTTTCATAACTTTTCTCCTTATTTATTTTTCTTAAACACTGTATAGATGAAAAAAATGAAAAAAGGTTGCGTCGAAATTCATTTTTTTTTAAAAAAAAGAAGAATGCTGACAAAATGTTTAGAAAACCAAATGGCATATTGATTGTTTGGGAGTATTAATATACATATGTAAATAGTTGTATGTTTCAGAAAAAAGTTCTTTACTTTGCATTTAAATATTAATTTTGAAAAATTAAATAATTCGATTATGAAGAAGACATATCTGTTTATTTTGATGATAGTTGCATTTACTGTCAGTTGCGCATCAAACAAAAACAAAAATGCCGAAAGCAAGGAGCCGGTTCAGGTTGAGTCAATAACGGAGCCACAGGCAGAAAGCCCTGTTCATGCCGTTTTGGAGAGCATGGATGCAGAAGGCGGTTCAATAAATCTGACAAAAACGGTTTTTCTGCAAAAAGTGTGGGATTATGAAAATACCCCGCAGGAGTGGGTTTATAGAGGAGACAAGCCGGCTCTGATCGATTTTTATGCCGACTGGTGTGGTCCGTGCAAAATTGCCTCCCCCATTTTGGAGGAAATCTCCAACGATTATGCAGGGAAAATTTATGTATATAAGATTGATACCGAAAAAGAGCGTGAACTGGCAGCGGTATTTGGTGTTCGCGGAATTCCGGCATTCCTTTATATTCCGGTGAAAGGGCAGCCCGTGATGATGTCGGGTATTGCACGCACAAAGGAAGACACAAAAAAGATGTTTGCTGATAATATTGATAAATATTTATTGTCTCTCTAAAAAAGAGACGACCAACTCCCGGCTGATGAGCTTCCAGGGGTGGAATCAGAAACGGGCAGCAGCGCTTAACAGTTCCTCAAGAGTAACTTTGCGTTGTTCGCCCGTTTTCATATTTTTAAGGGTGAATTTTTCTTCTTCCATCTCCATTTCTCCGGCAAGCACCACAAACGGAATATCGTTTTTATTGGCATAGTTCAGCTGCTTTTTCATTTTGGCACTTTCCGGATAAATTTCTGCATTGACGCCCGCTTTGCGCAGTTTTGCCAACGCCTTCAGGCAGTATGCCTCTTCAGCTTTGCCGAAATTGACAAAAAAAGCACGGGTTGTGTCCGGTGATTCCTGCGGAAAAAGTTTCAGTTGCTCCAAAACATCATAAATTCGTTCGGCACCAAAAGAGATGCCCACTCCCGAAATATCCGGCAAACCGAAAATTCCGGTAAGATTGTCATAGCGCCCGCCGCCGCATATACTTCCCATCTCCATGTCGGTAGTTTTTACCTCAATGATTGCCCCGGTGTAATAATTCAGTCCGCGGGCAAGTGTCAGATCAAGTTCGGCGCCCACTTCCAACTCCATTTGACCGAGATAATCAAAAAGTGTTTCTATCTCTTCAACGCCTTTCATTCCGGTTTCAGATGACGAAAGAATGGTCTTTAACCGTTCGGTTTTTTCGGAATTGCTGCCGCTCAGCGTCAAAATGGGTTGTAGCTTTTCAATTGCATCTTCTGATACACCTTTTTCAGCCAGCTCAAGGATAACTTTCTCATAACCAATTTTATCTAACTTATCAATGGCTGTGGTAATTTCTGTCAGCAGCTCCTTTTCACCAATCACTTCCGTAATTCCTGCAAGGATTTTCCGGTTGTTCAGCTTCACCACCACATTAATATTCAGCCTGATGAAAACATCATTGATAATCTGAACCAGTTCGGCTTCATTCAGCAGGCTGTCACTTCCGATCATGTCGGCATCGCATTGAAAAAATTCGCGGTAGCGTCCTTTTTGAGGGCGGTCGGCACGCCAGACCGGCTGAATCTGATAGCGCCGGAACGGGAAAACAATATCATTCCGGTATTGTGCCACAAACCGCGCAAAAGGTACCGTCAGATCATAACGCAAACCCTTTTCTGAAATTTTAGATGTGATTTTACCTGAATCTCTCTCCATAAGCATCTCATCTTCAATCTTTGAAATAAAATCGCCTGAGTTGAGAATTTTGAAAAGCAGCCGGTCTCCCTCTTCGCCGTATTTCCCCATTAATGTGGAGAGGTTTTCCATTGCCGGCGTTTCAATGGGCTGAAATCCAAAACGCTTGAATACTTCTTTGATGGTATCGAAAATATAATTTCTTTTCACTACCTCTGCAGGCAGAAAATCCCGGGTTCCTTTCGGTATGGATGGTTTTTGCGACATGTTCCGTTTTTTTAATTTGGGGCAAAAATAATGAATAAAAGTGAGTTTGATAAGAGCCTGTTAAAATGTCAGTTCCCGGAGTTAAAAAGTGATATTCCGCCGGGTTATTGTTTAGAATTGTTATAAATTATCATTTAAAGCGGGAAACAAATTTTTTATTTAAGCCTAATTTCAAATTGAAGGGCTATTTTTGGAGATTTTTAATCGTCTAATTTTAAATTACATAAATATGACAGAACAGAATACCGCCATTAAATTTTACAGTGGCGAGCAGATTCCGGTGGAACTACACAAAGTACGCATTGTTCAAAAGCTTTTTCTCAAACCGATTGATGAGCGCAAAGCGGCAATGGAGGAGGCAGGATTTAACACTTTTCTGCTGAATACGAAAGATGTTTTTTTGGATATGCTTACCGATTCCGGAACCAATGCAATGAGCGATAATCAGGTTGCATCCATGTTGAAAGCAGATGATGCCTACGCCGGTTCACAAAGTTTTTACCGCATGGAAGAGGCGCTTCGCGATGTGTTCGGAAAACATTATGTTTTGCCGGCTCATCAGGGACGTGCTGCCGAAAATATTGTTTCTCAGGCTTTTATCAAGAAAGGTGATGTAATTCCGATG
Source organism: uncultured Mariniphaga sp. (assembly GCA_964398855.1). Classification (GTDB taxonomy): domain Bacteria; phylum Bacteroidota; class Bacteroidia; order Bacteroidales; family Prolixibacteraceae; genus Mariniphaga. The sequence continues at coordinate 4,273 of CAYNOQ010000077.1, forward strand.
AATTACCATTTTACTACAACCAAAGAGCACATGGAGCTTAACGGCGGTAAGGTTTTAGAAATTTATGGCGATGATGCATTAGAAATTAAGAGTGATAAACCTTTCAAGGGAAATATCGATATTGAAAAACTGAAAGCTGTTTTTAAGAAGTATGGAAAAGAGCGCGTTGCATTTGTGCGCATGGAAGCTTCAACCAATCTGATTGGTGGTCAGCCCTTTTCCATGCAGAATATGCGCGACGTGAAAAAGATCTGCGTTGAGAATGATACCATGATGGTATTGGATGCCAGTCTGATTGGAGAAAATGCCTACTTTATCAAGCAGCGCGAAAAGGAGTTCAGGGATAGCAGCATCAAGGAAATTCTCAGAGAGATGTGCAGCTATGCAGATTTAATCTATTTCTCCAGCCGCAAAGTAAGCTCAACCCGTGGTGGTGGCATTGTTACCGACAATGAGGAGTATTACCTGCAAATGCGCAACCTTTTGGTGCTTTATGAAGGATTTCTGACCTATGGCGGAATGTCTGTGAGGGAGATTGAAGCAATGGCAGTGGGTATCAACGAAACCTGCGATGAAACGGTTATCAGCCAGTCGCCCTCTTTTATTGCCTATGCGGTGAATCAGCTTGATTCAGCCGGTATTCCGGTGATTACTCCTCCCGGAGCGCTCGGATGCCACATTGACGCCAGAGGCTTTTTGCCGCACATTCCGCAAAATGACTACCCGGCGGGAGCGCTTGCTTCTGCACTGTTCATTATTTCGGGAGTCCGCGGCATGGAGCGCGGCACTATTTCCAGTGTTCGCGATGAAAACGGAAATGACATTTTAGCCGATGTGGAGTTGCTCAGACTTGCTTTCCCACGGCGTGTTTTCACCCTTTCGCAAACGAAATTTATGATTGACCGGGTGAAATGGCTCTATGAAAACCGTCATTTAGTGGGCGGATTAGAATGGGTGGAAGAACCGCCGCTGCTGCGTTTCTTCATGGGGCGTCTGAAAGCCAAAGACGACTGGACAGAAAAATTAGTAGCCAAATTTAAAGAAGACTTTGGCGATTCACTGTAGGGAGCAATTTCGCGCATCCGGAAATTTTCAAATGTGTAATAACAGATTTTTCGCATAGCGAAAAATGACTGCACATTATATATTATATGGATGTTATTCAGGCGGCACAGCCGCCTGAATAACATCCCCATCTCACAAAAAAAGTCATTACGAACAAAGTGCGGAAACTCACAAATTTAGCAGTTACCTGCTTGCCCCGGTCAACTCGGGGTCAGCGTCATCAGACCTGACGGCGTTATCAAATCACGAACTGTGATAGAAGCAAAATAGAAAGCCAATCCCCCGTTTAATCCCCCCTGCCTGCCGGCAGCCTTCGACAAGGGAGACGGGCATAGTACCACAAAATGCAGAGGCGCAAAGAAATACATTTGCAATAAAAAAACCTCCTACCTTAAAACTCTTTCTGCCCGTTTCATTCTGTCGGTTTGGATTGCATCAACTCCCCATTTTTGCGCTTTTTTGTAATTGCTCCGGCGGTCGTTGATGAAAAGCAGGTCGGTATAAATTTTTACATTTTTTGCGTGAATCTGTCTTACGGTCAGTTCGTTCAGTATTTTCCAGTTTGTGTCGAATCCGAAAGGGGAGAGCTCTTTCAGTTTTTTATCCAGTTCATCCATGCTTTTCAGTGCCGGAATGATTTGTGCCTGACGAAATTCGTTTCTCAGTTTTTTCAGATATGAATCACTTCCATAAAAAACTGCATCCTTTTCTAAACCGTATTTTTTCAGAATAGAAATCAACTCTACGGGATCGGCATTCTTGCAATCCACATAAAGATTTACTGGCTTGCTGTTCCTTTGATTATAACCGGATACCACTTCACAAACCTGTTCCAAAGTTGGAATTCTTTCATTTTTGGTTCCGCGAAATTTTCTTTTCAAAGTTATTTGTTGCAATTCACTGAATGGAATATCTTTAATTTTTCCTTTGGATTTGGTTGTGCGGTTTAAACTCTCGTCGTGTGAAATGACAAGAATTCCGTCTGATGTTGTGCGAACATCAATTTCAATGTAATCCACTCCGTTTTTCAGAACCTGCCTGAGACCACTTAGCGAATTTTCAGGATAGCCACAGGCTTTTCCACGGTGAGCTACAATTTTTGGTCTGCTTTCCGGTTGTGTATTGGAAGTGAAGCCGGTGATGCTGCCCGTAAAAATAAAAAAGGCGATAAAAATAATTTTTTTCAAAAACATATTTTGTGAATTTTAAATGTATGAAAGTTTAGCAGGCGAGCTAATTTATACTAATGGATTTTTTACAGCCAATTTGCCATTTTATCAGTTAAGATTTTTTCTTTTGTCAGTTTGTTGTCATATAGGTAAAGTATTATAAGCGCCAGAATCAAAGCAATAAAACCTGCCAATCCCGTAACCCCTGTGGTTAGGTCGTTACCGCCTGATATTACGATTATTGAGATTCCGGCAGTTCCATTTAAGGTTCCGTGAATTATTGCAGCTGCAATGACTGATTTTGCCTTGATGGTTACATATAAAAAGAGCGGAGTCAGCAAAATGCAGAGGATTGTCATCATCAGAACACCTGTTACCGGATGCTGTGGATAATTATGTCCCATCAGGATAAGCGGTGCGTGCCATATTCCCCAAATAAAACCAATAATCAGGGATGCCTTCATAAAGCGCATTGCCTTGAATTCTTTCAGCAAAAAACCACGCCAGCCGAGTTCTTCACCAAAAGCTGCAACCGCATTGATTGTTACTCCTGCAATAAGTCCCTGAATTGTAGTTAACAACAGAGGGTTGGCAGGCATATTTTTCAGGGCAATTTTCATCTGTTCTATCTGTTCGGGTGGCAGCAGGCTCTCGTATCGCTGAATCATGCCGGACATATCGCCGCTGTATGAAACTCCGGGAAGCAACAGGCTGATGCCTAATGCCAGAAAACTGATTGCCGGCATAATCAGCCAGGCATATAAAAACCATTTGTTGAATTTGAAGGAGATGAGCAAATTTGGGTTTAGTTTCTCCTTATGAATCACTTTCTCAACAAGAACCACGCAAAGTGCGGGAATAAACATGTAAATAACACCAAGAATGGTGAAGTACAGATTGTCGTTATAGCTCCAGCCGATTACTTTAAAGGCGCCTGCCAGAGCAAAACTGATGACAAACGTCAGCAGTAGAAAAAGGGTGGTTTTGTTTATTTTTTTCATTTGAGTGTAAAGTTGAATTTTGTTCTAAAAATAACTAAAATTCATTGAACTCCATTCGGAGTTCCGGTTTTTCCATGTCTTTACCTCAAACTGCGCTTTGCTTGTTTGGGGTTATCCACATTTAATGCCTACGGCATTTTGGTATATTGTTTATGTTTTACTATCAGTATCTTACATCACGGATACTTTCGATTTTCTCAAAGAGAGCTTTCACAAACGGGCACACCGGAACGATTTTCACTTCATTTTCTCTTGCGAATTCCACCGCGCGCATAACTAACTGCTTGCCATACCCTTTTCCGCCAAACTGTTTGTCAACACCCACATGGTCAACAACAAATTTTGTGTCGCCCTCCCAGTAGTAGGTCAACTCACCTGCAAATTCATCGTTATCATAGATAATAAATCTGCCTTTTTTATTATTTTCTTCCTGTTCTATTCTTGCCATAACGATTTGTCTTAAATTATTCTATCTGTCATTTATTCTGCTAAAATATATTTTGTTTTGCCGAAAACAGTGCGTTTCATCAGTTTTCCACTATTCAAACAGTTCTTCATCCGAATAGGAAATGTGCCCGTTTTTCACAATTGCCGGCGCCGTGTAGGGATGTTCCTGAGCCTTCCCTTTTGACATAATATGCATCACTTTCCATCCCCTGACTTTCAGAAAATCGGAAACCATGGAGCGGTGGCATCTCCACCAGACTGCCTCGGAGCACATAAAAGCAGTGGTCTGCTTCATGGCAATCTGCTCCAGATTTTCTATGCCTGCTTCAAAGTCAGGAGTTTCCATATAATCTGCATAACCTTTGAAAGCTTTATGCCGCCAGCGGTTGTTTTTTGAATCCTTTTTCACTTTTCGCCTTCCCCCCAAATCGATCAGGTGCAAATAGTTGATTCCGTTGCTTTTTAGCGAAATTTCCAGATTTTCTTTGTTGAACTGCGGAAATTTGCGCGATCCCGGTAAACTGCGAATATCTGCAACAGTTTCAATGTTGAAGGATTGAAGCATGTTCAGGAATTCGTCAAAAGTATGCGTCGAATGCCCGATGGTATAAATAATATGTTCATCCGGGTTTTTCATTGATGATTGTGAAACGCCTGCAAATATTTGTCGATGTAGAGCTGCTTTTCTTTAGATTTGTATTGCTGAATATAGCGCGGATGCTCCAGAACAGTCAGCTTTTCAAACAGTTTTGCTTCCCGGTTCAGCTTTTTTATGAAATCAGCATTTTTCTTACCCAAAATAAAAACTTCTGACTGATTTAATCCCAGATTGATGTGCTTTTTGAGCATGGAAATCATATATGCTTTTGTCATTTCAAAAAGAGAAGTTTCATCATAGTAGTTGGCATTAATCCACTTACCGTCTTTGGTTTCCCGGATGATCGCCAGTGGAAACGGAGAGTTGATATAGAAATGTTTATAGAACTTTTCTGTGCCACCATATTCTGCAATCATCTCATAGACGAAAACGGAAGATACTTCGTGTGTGCGTGCAGATTTCATTTTGATGCCGCAAATGTTCTCCAATCTTTTGGTATCCGTAAAAGGAACACCTGTTGTGCCGGCGCCGTGGCGCCCGGGATTGATGCCGATAATAAATCTCCGCTGAGCGGTATCGTTGTAATATTTCTGATAGAACCGGCGCATAATTTCCGAAGTTTCAGGATTGTCTGCAAATGGATTCATTACCTGAAAACCATCCGGCAGCTCACCGGAATAATGCAGCTGATTGTTGAATGCGATTACTTTTTCTGCAAAAGTCATTGGTGTAAAATTTATTTTCTGTTTTCAAAATTAACAATGTGATTCAAATAATTACAACAAAATTTCTGTTGCTGTTGTTGAAAGATTTCAAACAGTCCCTTTTATTTTGTAAATTTGAAGAATTAACTACAGTTTTGAACCATGAAATGAGTTATGAGAAAAATGCAGATTATGCAAATGTTTCCAAAAAGCAGATTTCTTTGTAAAGCATTTCATTTTAAATAGTTGCAGTTCAGTTCTGTGTAATGAAAATTCTCCGGAAGTGACCGGAATTACTTTGAACAACAATTAATTTTTATCGTATGAAATATAAAATTGCTTCTTTAACAAAACTTCAGGATGAAGGAAAAAACATCCATCGTCTCCCTTTTTCCATTCGCATATTGTTAGAAAATGCGTTGAGAAACCATGATGGTTTCTCAATTACCGATGAGCATGTGGCAACATTAACGGATTGGGATGCACAAGGCACTGACCATGAGATTCCGTTCAAGCCTGCGCGGGTTTTGATGCAGGATTTTACCGGTGTTCCGGCAGTTGTGGATATGGCTTCGCTTCGTGCAGAGATGATCAGACAGGGCGGAGACGGAAACAAAATCAATCCTGCCATACCGGTTGATTTAGTGATTGACCATTCCGTTCAGGTCGATTTTTTCGGAACCGGATATGCCTATAAAAACAATGTTGATATGGAATATCACCGCAATTCCGAACGGTACAAATTGCTGAAATGGGCACAGAAAGGACTTGATAATTTCACTGTTGTTCCCCCGGGAATGGGCATTTGCCATCAGGTAAATCTGGAATATCTGGCAAAAGGAGTGGTGGTCAGGGATGGCTGGGCTTTCCCGGACAGTCTTGTGGGAACCGACTCACATACCCCGATGGTTAACGGCATCGGCGTGATGGGGTGGGGTGTTGGCGGTATTGAAGCAGAAGCGGCAATGTTGGGGCAACCCATCTATTTTGCCTGCCCACAGGTTGTCGGTCTGAAACTAACCGGCAAAATTCCGCAGGGATGCACCTCAACAGACCTGGTTCTCACCATTACCAAAAAGCTCCGCGACCATGGCGTTGTGGGAAAATTTGTGGAAGTTTTCGGGTCAGCTCTTGATTATCTGACGGTTACCGACCGGGCGACCATTTCCAATATGTCTCCCGAATTTGGCTGTACCGTAACCTATTTCCCTGTTGATGAGCAGACTTTGAGCTACATGGCAAAAACAGGACGGACTAAGGAAGAGATTGATCTGGTACATGAATATTGCCGGGAAAATATGCTCTGGAGAACAGGCAATGAAGAAATTGAGTATTCCCATGTTGTGGAATTGGATTTATCTTCTTTAGAACCAACGATTTCCGGTCCCAAACGCCCACAGGAAAAAATATTACTGAAAGATCTGGATCAGGACTTTGTAAAAATTTTGCAGGAAGAGTTTTCCAGAACTTATGTGCCATTTATCAGCAGACAGGAGTATGACTGGGTTGCTGAAGGCGGTTCGGGAACACAATTCATTTCTGAAAAGAGCATGACAGACAGCACTTCCTATAACAATATCGACGGATTGCGAAGTGTCAGGGTAAAAGACAAACACAAGGAATTTGTTCTGCACGACGGCACCATTGTAATTGCTGCAATAACCAGCTGCACGAACACATCAAATCCGTCAGTGATGGTTGGCGCCGGATTGGTGGCGCGAAAAGCGATTGAAAGGGGATTGCGCACAAAGTCATGGGTGAAAACCAGTCTTGCGCCCGGTTCAAAAGTGGTGACCAATTATCTGGAAAGGTCAGGTTTGGCAGAAGACCTGGAAGCATTGCGCTTTCACACAGTCGGATATGGCTGCACTTCGTGCATCGGAAACAGCGGTCCGCTGCCGTCATATATTGCTGATGCAGTGGATAAAAACGAACTGATTGTGGCTTCTGTGCTTTCCGGCAACAGAAACTTTGAAGCCCGCGTGCATCCGCAGGTGAAAATGAATTTCCTGATGTCGCCCATGCTGGTAGTTGCATTTGCGCTTGCCGGAAGAGTGGATATCGATCTCATCAACGAACCGATAGATTTTGACCCCAACGGCAATCCTGTCTATCTTAAAGATATTTGGCCAACTCAGGAGGAGATTAATGAAACCATTAATCAATGCCTGAAAGTTGAAGATTTTGAAGAGGTTTATTCTGTAATTTTTGATGGTGATGAGGCTTGGAAGGAGTTGGAAGCTCCCGAAGGAACGGAGTTTATTTTTGATGAGCACTCCACATATATTCGGGAAGTACCCTTTTTCCATGATTTTAAACAAACTCCGGATGCACTGCAGGATATTGACAATGCCAGAGTATTGCTCTATCTGGGTGATTCGGTAACAACGGATCATATTTCGCCCGCCGGTTCATTCAATGAGGTTTCTGCTGCCGGCAAGTATTTGGTTAGCAAAGGTGTGGAAAGAAAAGAATTTAACTCTTACGGTTCCCGAAGGGGCAATCACGAAGTGATGATGCGGGGAACTTTTGCCAATGTTCGCATAAAGAATAAAATTACGGACAAGGTAGGCGGTTTTTCCTTCCATTTCCCAACCGGTGAAACAGCTTCTGTTTTTGATGTTGCCATGAAATACCAGAAATCAAATACGCCGCTCATTGTTCTGGCAGGAAAAGAGTACGGAAGCGGTTCTTCCAGAGACTGGGCTGCCAAAGGCACTACTTTGTTAGGAGTGAAAGCTGTTATTGCTGAAAGTTTTGAAAGAATTCACCGCAGTAATCTGGTGCAAATGGGAATTTTACCACTGATTTTTCCCGAAGGGGAAACGGCTGAATCGCTTGGTTTGACCGGGAAAGAGACTTTTACCATTTCAGGTATAGCTGATAATCTGGTTCCATTTAAGAAAATGAAAGTCAGGGCAGAAAGTGAAGATGGCTCTGCAATTGAGTTTGAAGCAAAAGCCAGATTGGATTCAGAAATTGAAGTGGAATATTTCAAAAACGGAGGTATTTTGCAATATGTTTTGGGAGATATGCTTTCAAAAAAATAGCTGATTGGTTAATTAGTT
>CAYNOQ010000078.1:0-12303 GCA_964398855.1 uncultured Mariniphaga sp.
TCCGCATGTTTGCCCTAAGTGGAGATTCCCGTGGAGTATTAGAGGAGAGATGGCGGCTTCTGCCGCCATCTCTCCTCGCTCTTCTACCTTAATGAACCGTCATTCTCAACCGTAGGTTGGGAATCTACATGTGTAAAATTTACATAGAGGTAAAGTCGCGGATATACATTTAATTTTAATACCGGCGGAAAGGATGAATGGATTGAACTGGGCGCTGTGCCGGTGGGAAAAACTGAATTTGTCGTGGATTTGGATAAACTGCCTGCTTCAAAATTTTATAAGTTTGTTGTTGAGTCACCAATTAATCATCTGAACCGGTGGCTGAAAAAATAGCCTGAATCTTGAAAAGAAAGTTGCAGGGTTGTTTTTTCATGCTTAAGTTTGTACGTTGCTCTGAAATTATTGCTAAAAGCAACAAAATGAAACATTTTGTTGTCAAAACCGGCAATGATTGTGATATTGGAGGTTTGCAATTTATTGTTTTTCAATTTAAATATTTTGTCGCATGAAAACAGAAACTTTTGGTCGAAGAAAATTATTTAGTCTGATCGTTATTTTTTTACTTTCCGGTTCCGCTGTTTTTGCCCAGCGCCCGACTTTATCCGATCCCAATTCATTCAGTATGATTCTGTTGTCTGACCCGCAGTCTTATACAAAATTCAGTTACAACCAGCCGTTGTTTGACCTGATGATGGAGTGGATTAACAAGGAGACGGAGCACCTGAATATAAAAGCTGTCCTTTGCACGGGCGACTTAGTGGAATACAACAATTCCCCCGTGCCGTCACTCAACGACGGGGGAGCTAACGGAAACCAGACCAGCGGGGAGCAATGGAATTATATTTCAGGCGCTTTTGCCCGGCTGGATCATCGGCTGCCCTATATCACCAGTCTTGGAAATCACGATTACGGCTACAGAAGCGCCGAAAACCGGAATACTAAATTCAGCGAGTATTTTACGGTGGAAAGAAACAGAATGAATAAGAAACATATAGTTTCCGTGTTTCCCAATGAAGCAGGAGATGCCACGCTGGAAAATTCAGCCTACAGTTTCACTCTTCCCGGCTGGAAAGATATTTTGATTATCACTACCGAATTTCATCCGCGTGACGAAGTATTAAACTGGGCAAAAGAGCTGGCAGCTTCCGAAAAATATAAAAATCACACCGTGATTTTTATGACCCATTCCTATCTTGCCGTTGGCAGTGAGCGAATTAAAAAAGAGGGATACAAAATCGAAAACCCAAATTATGGGGAGGACATCTGGAATAAATTGATTTACACGTCATCCAACATTCCGTTGGTGATTTGCGGTCATGCTGCCCGTGCCAATGAAAAATTTGATGAAAATGTCGGTTTCCGTACTGATAAAAATAGTGCCGGCAAGAACGTGCACCAGATGATGTTTAATGCGCAGGCATTGGGCGGTGGCTGGCACGGCAACGGTGGCGACGGCTGGCTGCGTATTCTGGAGTTTATGCCGGACGGAAAAACAGTTAAAGTGAAAACTTTTTCGCCACTTTTTGATATTTCTCCCAAAACCAAAGAATTAGCCTGGAGAAAAGAAGCTTTTGATGAATTTGACATTGAATTAGAATAATTTTCATAACGCATTGATATTTAATAAAAAACCATTTTTCATGAAACCATATTTTTTTATTTCGCTTTTCTTTTTGTTAGCTATTAGCTGCTCTCAGACTTCTCAGACTCCCGTAACGTGTCAGACCTATGATGAGGCTTTTTTGCCGATAACCGTAACTACCGATTGGAGTGCAGTGCCAAAGGGTTTGCAGGCATCAGCAGGAAGCATTGACGAGCGCTATGTGAAACACGAAGTTCCGGCAGTGAACAAAAATCTTGAATTGCAGGGCGAAGCCTGGCGTGGCGAGCGTATTTCGGCGCAGTTAGTGTTGTGGAGCCGAGACAGCATTGAGCAGGTTCGTTGTGAAATTTCGGATTTTAAATCTCCCGAAGGTGATGTCATCTCTTCGAACGCAGCACAGGCGCGTTTCGTACGCTACGTCATTACCGATGAATTTGCCGGAGGCTGCGGACATCGGAAGCCCGAAGATTTTGTATCTTCGCTGAGCGCCGATGTGTTAGATGATGTTTCCTGCTTTAACATTTCGCCCAACACTGCCCGCCCGGTCTGGCTGACTGTTGATGTTCCTTCCGATGCAGCGCCCGGAGTTTATGTTTCTGACGTACAGCTGTTTGTCGGAAAGAAAAAGCAGCAGCGCTTTAAATTTACGCTTGAAGTGCTTCCGCAAACTATTCCACTACCTGCCGATTGGAAATTTCATTTGGATTTGTGGCAAAATCCCTATGCCGTGGCACGGGTTGCCGGTGTTGAACCATGGACTGAAGAACACTGGCAGGCGCTGAAACCTGTTATGAAAATGTTAGCTGACGCCGGACAAAAAGTAATCACCACAACCCTGAATAAGCGTCCCTGGAACGGACAAACCGAAGATGCTTTTGGCACCATGATCGAATGGAAAAAGAATGCTGACGGAACATGGAGCTATGATTATACGGTTTTTGACAACTGGGTTCGGTTTATGATGGATTTGGGAATTAAAAATCAGATAAACTGCTATTCGATGGTTCCCTGGGGAAATATTTTCTTTTATTTTGATGAAAAAACGGGTGAGGAAATTAAGGTTTCCGCAACGCCCGGTTCAAAGGAATATGCCGGTTTGTGGGTTCCTTTTCTGAAAGATTTTGTGAAACATCTCGATGAAAAAGGGTGGCGCGAAATTACCCGGATTGCCATGGATGAGCGCAATCCCGTTGAAATGAAAGCTATGCTGAAGTTGCTTGAAGATACAGCTCCCGGTATGGGCGTTGCGCTGGCTGACAATCACAAAAGCTACAAGGAGTATCCCGACCAGCTCACCGATTTGTGTGTAGCGCACGGTGCAACGGTTGATCCTGAAGATAAGGAATACCGCAGGGCACATAAATACATCACCACCTGGTATGTTTGCTGTGCCGATGTTTTTCCCAACGTGTTCACATTCTCGGCTCCGGCGGAGGGTGCATTCATCGGGTGGTACACCATGGGTGCCGATTTTGACGGCTTTCTGCGCTGGGCATACAACAGCTGGGTAAAAGAACCGCTGTTGGATTCGCGCTTCCGCACATGGCCCGCCGGCGATACCTATATTGTTTATCCGGATGGACGAAGTTCAATCCGTTTTGAAAGACTTCGCGAAGGAATTCAGGATACAGAAAAAATTCGTATTCTGCGTGAAAAACTGCAAAATAACGACGCAAAACTGGAAGAACTCAATAAAATGGTTTCCGGTTTTGATGTTGTGAAAAATCCCGGGAATATTGAAGAGATGCTGCAAAACGGGAAGAAAATGCTGAATGATTTGGCTAAAACATTGAATTAGTTTCTGTTCAGCTTTTTTATTTACCGGAAACGAGTCAGTTTCCGGCTCTTGCATTTTGTGCTTTTTCTTCATTAATTTGTAACGGACATTGATGATAGAAACACAAAGTGCAAATCATGAAATTTTATTTCTACAAATTTCCTGGTTCGAAGAATGGGTTTGTGCAGAGAATAAGGAGCAAATCAGGATTATTGAGTCTCTGTACTTTGCTACTTATGCTGCCTTATTCTCCGCTGTCTTCACAAAAAATTGTACAACAGGGGGCATGGGTTATTGGTGGCGAAGGTTTTGAATCGGGTACTTCCATGCAGCAAACCCATGATGGCGGCTATGTGATGACAGGTCATACGGACTCTTTTGGCGCCGGATACAGTGATGTTTATGTGGTGAAACTGAGCGCTTCCGGGAATCTGCAATGGACAAGAACCATTGGCGGCAAAAATTATGAATCGGGAAATTCTATATACCAGACCCGCGATGGCGGTTATGTGATTGGTGGATATACTACATCTTTTGGCGCCGGAAATGCAGATGTTTATGTCGTCAAATTAGACGCTTCCGGCGATTTGGAGTGGACAAAAACCATCGGCGGGGCAGGGCAGGATATTGGCAACTCCATACGGCAGACAGACGATGACGGCTACATTATCGGGGGAGTGACCTCTTCTTTTGGCTCCGGGAATTGCGATGCGTATATCATTAAATTAGACGCTTTCGGCAATTTACAGTGGAGCAGAACCATTGGTGGGGCAGCCGATGACTGGTGCAGCTCAATCCGGCAAACCCACGACGGGGGTTATGTTATTGCCGGTGCCACTTCTTCTTTTGGTGCCGGGAAATCAGATGTTTATGTGATCAAACTGGATGCTTCAGGGAATTTGCAATGGGAAAAAGCAGTTGGCGGCACCGATTCCGATTCAGGGAAATCAATCCGCCAGACACCTGATGGCGGCTATATCATCGCAGGAAATACGAAATCTTTCGGTGCCGGATACGCAGATGCTTATGTAATCAGATTAGATGCTTCCGGAGAATTGTTATTCACTAAAACTATTGGTGGAAAGGATTGGGACTCAGCCAATTCAATAGAACTTACACCTGATGGCGGCTATGTGATTGGCGGACAGACATTCTCGTTTGGTGAAGGAAGTTACGATTTTTATATAATCAGATTAACTCCTTCAGGCAATTTGGAATGGACAAAGACAATCGGCGGCGTTGCCAGCGATTCCGGCAATTCTGTCTGTAAGACCCGGGACGGCGGTTATGCGATTGGCGGTTCAACAAAGTCTTTCGGTGAAGGCTATGCCGATTTTTTTCTTGTTAAGCTGGATGCCGAAGCAAATTCCTGCGAATCAACAGGGAGTGGCGGAATTACCGGTAGTGGGGGGATAATTGTAAATACCAATTCCGTTGTTACCAATAACCGGGGCGACGTAAATAGTGGCGGAAGCATCGGCAAAGGCGGTACGCTGAACGTCCTTTGTCAGAAAAAATGACTGCGCATCCGTTTTTAAGTCTTCCTTTTATTGCAGGTGTTCCTTCAGGAAATTTGTCATTCTGGTGTAAAGATGCATGGTTGTATTTCCGCCGCGGATACCGTGGTCGCGGTTTGTGTAAATTGCCATATCGAACTGAATACCCGCTTGCACCAGTTTTTCCGTGAACTCGAAAGTGTTTTGCGCATGTACGTTGTCATCTGCAAGACCATGAATAATCAGCAGCCTTCCTTTGATTTTCCCGGCATGGGTGAGCGGTGAGTTTTCGTCATACCCTTCCGGATTATCACGCGGTGTGCTCATAAAACGCTCAGTATAAATAGTATCGTAAAACCGCCAGTTGGTAACCGGGGCAACAGAAATGCCTGCCTTGAACAAATCTCCGCCTTTTTCCATGGAGAGTAGAGTCATAAAACCACCGTAACTCCATCCGAAAATGGCAATGTTCCCGGCGTCAACATAGGGCAGTGTGCCTAAATATTTTGCAGTTTCTACCATATCGTCCGATTCATACTTGCCTAACTGCATATAGGTCATTTTCCGGAAGTTTTCTCCCCGTGCCGCTGTTCCGCGCGGATCGACCGAAATGACCAGAAATCCTTCCTGAGCCAGGTAATCATTCCAGGAAACTCCTTTCCAGGAATCGGAAACACTTTGGGAATTGGGTCCGCTGTACTGGGTAATCAATACCGGATATTTTTTTGACGAATCAAAACCAACAGGTTTTATCATATAGCCGTTCAGTTCAACATCATCGGAAGTGGTGAACCTGAAAAACTCCTTTTGCGGCAATCTGAAGCTTTGCAGTTTTCCTTTCAGCATGGTGTTATCCTGCAAGGTGCGCACCGGGGTATTCTTTTTATCGTACAAAACCACCTGCAAAGGGGTTTCGCTGTTGCTGAAATAGTTGATATAGTAATTGAAATTTTTACTGAAAGCGGCGTGATTTGTGCCTTCTTTTGTGGAAATCTTCCCTTGTCTTTTCCCGTCTTCACTGATGAAATAGACTTCGCGCCTCAGAGGAGACTCGGCTGCTGCCTGATAGTAAAAAACTTTTTGTGCTTTGTCGTAACCATAAAATTCCGTAACATCAAAATCACCTTTGGTGATTTGTCCCTGTTCAAATCCTAATCTGTCATACAGGTAGAGCTGAGACCATCCGCTGCGCTCGCTCAATACCACAAACCGTCCGTCATCTAAATAAGTGAACGCATCCAGAAAGTCTTCATCTACGAAACGGCTGTTTTTTTCTGTTAAGATGGGATGGCTTTCTCCTGTAAACGGATTGGCATACAGAACATCCAACTGATTCTGCTTTCGGTTCAAACGCATGACGACCAGGTCTTTGGAGTCGGGAGTCCAGTTTAGCCGTGGAATATAAATATCAGGGTTATCTCCTGTTTGGACATCAATGGTCAGTTTTGAATAAATCTCGTAGCTTTTCACCGAAATCACAGAATTTTTTTCACCTGCCTTGGGATATTTAAAGGTTTTATGCCCCGGATAAAGCCTGTTTTCTTCGATGATTGGTTTTTCACCGGCAAACAAAGTCATACTGTACTCCGGCACTTCCCTTTCGTCAAATTTCAGAAAAGCGAGGAATTTGCTGTCCGGCGACCACCAGAACGCCCGGTTGAAACCAAATTCTTCTTCATAAACCCAGTCGGGAATTCCGTTGATTATCTCATTTTGTTTACCGTCCCAGGTGATTTGGGTTTCCGTACCGAATTTTAGATTTTTTATAAAAATGTTATTCTCCCGGACAAAAGCCACACGGTCGCCATCGGGTGAGAAGGCAGCCTGCTGCTGTGCTCCTTTTTCTGAAAGCGGTCCAAAATCTTCGGTAACCGAATTCCAGACATAATACTGCGCGGTGAATGAGCGGCGGTAAATCTGCTTCCGGTCAGTGAGCAGCAGGATTTTTGTTTCGTCCTCACTGAATTCATAATCCAAAAACGATGAGATGGGAGCTCTGTCAATTTTTGTGATGTCGAACAGAACTTCCACAGCCTGACCGGTTTTGTAGCTGTTTTTTACAATTTGGGTGAAATTTTCAATGGTTGTATAATGCTCGCCATCATTCATTGAGCGCAGTCCGGTAACGGTTTCCTGCCTGAAGGTGTGCTTTACGAAAATATCTTCGGGTGTGATTTCATTGCCTGTTTGAGCAATTACGCCAAAAACCATCAGGCATGTGAGTATTCCCAATCCAATCTTTTTCATTGTAATCATGTTGATTTCCAGTTATTTATTTTATTACTTTTTCGTATAATTTTTGTGTTTCATATTTTTCAAGAATCAATCCCCCTTAATCCCCCTTCGCCAAGGGGGACGAGCATTGATGAAACCAATCTATTGAAAATGTGACGAACATTAAGCTGGTTCTTTTTCATCTTAATATCTGACACTAACTATTTCTTGTCTTTCATCTTTTATCTTCTTTCTTCGTGTCCTTGCGTTTTCGTGTTCTGTTTTTCTTTGTCTTGATACTAATAGTCTTATATCTCTTATCTTCTTCTTTTATATTTCGTTTGCAATTTATAAAAAGCATTGAGATTATTCCATCAAAAAAAATGAAATGGGATTAAACAAGCTCTGCCTGTCTGACTAATTCACCTTCGAGAGAGAAATCGGATGCACCGGTTATTTTGACATCGGCAAACTGGCCGATTAAATTTTGCTCATCAGCCGGAAACCGCACAATCAGTTTTCCTTCGGTGTGAGCAGAAAGAAACCCCTCTTTGCGATCCTCTCCGCGTACCAGTACGCGCATGGTTTTTCCAACCATACTCCGATTGAAAACAATATTGTTTTTTTGCAGCTCTCGGGTAAGGACATGCAGCCGCCGTTTTTTCTCATCCAGCGGCACATCATCTTCCCAGCGGTGGCTTGCCGCACCCGGACGGGGAGAGTAGATGGCAGTGTAAGCCATGTTGAATTTCATCTCCTCCATCGCTTTTCGGGTATTTTCAAACTGCTCCTCCGTTTCGCCCGTAAATCCGACAATAATATCGGTGAAAAGTGTTGCCTGGGGCAAAGTTTTGCGGATGGTATCCACAATTCTCCGGTATTTATCCATGTTGTGCTTGCGGTTCATCCGAATGAGTACTTTATCATCGCCGCTTTGCATAGGCAGATGAATCTGTTTTGCGAGCACCGGGTAGCGTGAAATAATTTCGATCACATCATCGGTCATGTCGCGCGGATGCGGCGATGTGAAATAGACCCAAAACTCTTTGTTCAGCTTGTTTCCTAACTCTCCAACCTGTCGAAGCAATTCAGGAAACAGAATTTCCTCCCCTTTTTTGTCCAGACCATAAGAATTTACATTTTGCCCCAACAGGGTAATGGATTTGTAGCCCCGACCCACTAACAAAGCCACTTCAGCCAGCACATCCCTTGACGGACGGCTCACTTCGCGCCCGCGGGTGAATGGCACTGCGCAAAAACTGCAAAATTTGTCGCAGCCGTTCTGAATAGGTATAAAAGCTTCAAAATCCGATTGATATGCAGGTGCCACATCCCAGAATTCTTCAATATTTTCGTTATATGGATCCATTCTCGGACTCAGGGGCAGGGGAGTGGTAACCCCATAGTTGCTGATCATCTCCGGCAGTTTGGGAAGATCCTTCATCTGAAAAGTGATGTCGAACAATTTCAAAAATCTTTCGTGATCATCAGGAAGGATGCAGCCTGAAATAAAAGTAATCAGATTCTTATGGTTTTTCCATTTGTTCCATTTATGAATGCGCGAATAGACTTTGTCTATCGCTTTTTGCCTGACAGAGCAGGCTAAAATTCCAATCAAACCGGCTTCTTCTTCATTGTCTGTCCAGGTGTATCCGGCTTTGTTGAGCACTGAAATTGTGCGCTCACTGTCCGAAATATTCATCTGGCAACCTAAAGTAATTATGTGGTATTTCATATTTTTCAAATTGTTTAATCGCGCCATAAAGCGCAACGCTTTATTTTTTCAAAGGTAATACATGAAGTTTTCAAATCTTCTTATCGTTCATCTCTCACTTCCAAAATCAAGGATAATTCACTGTTTTTTAAAAATATACTTCTGTGCAAATATTATCTGACGGAATGTTGCATGCAGTCAGCATGTCAAAAGTTTCATAAATCATCTCGCTGTTTCCACATAGAAAATAGTGGGTGTCGTTTTCAATTTTCTGTGTTTTCAAATAATCGGTAACCCGTCCGTGAAAGCTGCCTGACTTGTCTTGGGAAGTGCACAGAGTGATTCGTGCTTCATCAAAATGTCCGTGCTCATAAGCTTCCTTACCGTAGCGCACTCCATGGATGAGTTTATAGTTTATGTCGGGGTAGGTTCTGACAAAGCTGTGAAACGGGCTGATTCCCGTTCCGGTGGCAATGAACAGAAATTTTTTCAGGGGAAACGATTCCGGTTTGAAACGGAAAAAGCCAAAAGGACCCTCCACTTCCAATCGGTTGCCGGGCTTCATTTTTTTCAGTCCGGGAGAGACCCTGCCGCCTGTGATTTCGCGCACTAACACTTCCAGATAGCTATCCTGTTCGCCGCTGTAAACGGAATATTCCCGCTGTTCGATGGAACCGGGACGCCGCAGCATCACAAACTGCCCGGTTTGAAACGGCAGTCCGTTGCGCTCTAACTGCAGAACAAATGTAGATTCTGTGAGATGTCTGACCTCCGTAACGGTGTGCATATTCATCCAAATAATTCGCTCAAAAAATTCAACGGACAAAAATACAAAAATATCCTGTTAAGGTTGAGAATTTTGATAAGGTCATTGAATAAAGAGCTTTTGAAAATGCAGCTTCACGTTCTGCCAACCACCTCTAACAACACCTTTGCGTTGGCATGTTCGGTGTCTTTTGCCGAATAGAGCAGCGTAACCGTTTTGTGTTTCTGCTCTAACTCTCTGATTTGGTTTACCATCTCCTCTTTTTCGGAAAGCTCTTTTTTATACAGTTTTTGGAACTCTTCCCATTTTTCCGGATCGTGATTAAACCATTTTCTAAGCTCCGTTGTTGGAGCTATCTCTTTTATCCACAGATCAATGTGTGCATTTTCCTTACTTATGCCCCGGGGCCACAGGCGGTCGATTAAAATGCGGTAGCCGTCGTTTTCTTCCAATGCTTCATAAACTCTTTTTATTCGGATCATCTTTTTTTGAATTACTTGTCAATTCCCACCCGGTTTAAAATAAAGGCATACTCGAAAGCAATCTCTTTTAAGGCATCATAACGTCCGGTGGCGCCGCCATGCCCCGATTCCATGTTCATGTGTAACAACAAAAGGTTGCTGTCGGTTTTCATTTTGCGGAGTTTTGCCACATATTTTGCGGGTTCGTGAAACAGAACCTGCGAGTCGTTAATGCCTCCGGTTACCAATATATTGGGATAATCCTGAGCTTTAATGTTGTCGTAGGGCGAATAGGACAGAATATAGTTGTAGTACTCCTCTTCGTTGGGATTTCCCCACTCCTCATATTCGCCGGTGGTGAGCGGCAGACTTTCGTCCAACATGGTGTTGATGACGTCCACAAACGGAACCTGCGCCACTATTGTCTGATACAGGTCGGGGCGCATGTTTGCCACGGCGCCCATCAGCAACCCGCCGGCGCTGCCGCCCATTGCGGCAAGTTTTTGTGCCGAAGTGTATTTTTCCTGAATCAGAAGTTCACTGCACGAGATGAAATCGCTAAAAGTGTTCTTCTTTTTCAGCATTTTGCCATCTTCATACCACTGCTCGCCAAGTTCACTGCCGCCGCGAATTTGCGCTATCGCGAAAACAAAGCCCCGGTCAATCAAACTGTACATGCTTGCCCTGAAATTGGCGTCCATGTTGATGCCGTAGCTTCCGTAGGCATAGAGCAACGCAGGATTGCTGCCATCTTTTTTCAGTCCCTTTTTGTAAACAACCGCTATGGGCACCTTAACACCATCTGCGGCAGTTGCCCACAACCGCTCCACGTTATAGTTGGCGGGATTAAATCCCGAAGGAATTTCCTGTACTTTCAGAATTTCACTTTTGTTTCTGGGAATATCGTATTCGAAAAGCGTGGAAGGACGGTTGAGCGAGCTGTAACTGTAGCGGATTGTGGTTGATTCATATTCCGGATTTCCGCCCAATGACACAGAATAAACCGGTTCGGGAAATGAAATCAGATGTGGTTCAATATTATCTGTCAGCGGCAGAATTTCAATTTCTGACAGTCCATTTCTGCGAAATTGCACCAAAAGGTAGTCCTGAAGCACATCAACCGATTCAATCCGCGCATCCTGACTGTGCGGCACCAGCTCTTTCCAGTTTGATTTCTCCTTGTAACCCTCCAGCGGAACTTCATAAATCAACCCGTTCAGATTTTCATTGTCTTTATAGTGCACAAAAAATCTCTTTTTGTGGGGATAGACATCATACTCCACATCCTGAATGCGGGGTAAAAAGAGCTGAAAAGCGCCGGCAGGATTGTCGGCGGAAACAAAACGCTCTTCGCTGGTGGTTGAACTGGCTGAGCTGATAAAAATGAACTGTTTAGTTTTGCTTCCGGAAACGTAAGCGCTGAATTTCTGGTCAGTTTCCTCATAAACCTCTGTTCCAGCAGTTTCGTTCAGCTTATGCCGCCAGATTTTGTTTGAGCGCAAAGTGTTGTCTATCGTGCTGTAAAACACGGTTTCACTATCGTTTGCCCAGGCAACCGATGCCGCACCGTTTATCTCAAATCCGATATCTTCACCTGTGCCCAAATCTTTTATTCTCAGAATAAATTCAGCATAAGAGCCTGTTTCATTGAAAAAATAGGCTGCTTTGCGGTTATCGGGACTGATGGAATATCCCCGGAAAATAAATGCCGATTTTTCCTCTGCCATCTGATTGATGTCAAAAATAATTTCCTCCGGCGCATCCATTGAATCCTTTCGCCGGCAATGAGTCTGGTATTGCTTCCCCTTTTCAGTGCGGCTATAGTAGTAATAGCCATTTCTCAGCGTTGGGTAACTTTCGTCATCCTCCTTTATCCTGCCCACAATTTCGTTGAAAATTGTTTCCTGCAAATCCTTTGTGGAAAGCATCACCTGGTCGGTATATTCATTTTCGGCATTGAGAAATTCAATAACTTTCGGATTTTCCTTATCCTTTAGCCAGAAATAGTTATCAATCCGTTGCTTCCCGAAATTGACAAAAGTGTCGGGTATGCTTTCTGCCACTGCCGGAATTTTAAAACCGGACTGATCTGTCAGTGGGGTATCTGCCTTTTTTGTTCTGCAGGCAGCAAGCAAAACTGCTGCAACGGCAAGAAGAATGTAGAAGAATTTCATTTTTTTATTTTTGAATTATATGTTTCAATAAGAACGTGTTGCAATTGTCGTATAATTGAATTTTTATACTCATTTTACAAAAGTACATTAATATTTAT
>CAYNOQ010000079.1:0-12280 GCA_964398855.1 uncultured Mariniphaga sp.
GAAGGATTCTTCATGCAGGATGCCAATGCTCCATGGAGCGGTATCTGGGTACCATGGGCTGATGCAGCTGACTACGAAATCGGCGACGGCGTTGCTGTTGTTGGTGAAGTTGACGAGATTTCTTCTGTAACTTCTTTGGTAGCCGAGGAAGTGGAAGGTGTTGAGCCTCCGCTGACAGTTGTTGCCATTGACCTTGGTTCACCGGAAGATGCAAAAGATGAGCAATACGAAAGTGTGCTCGTTAAGGTGAGTGGCGCACGCGCTACCGCAGCAGACGAAGGTACCGGCGAATGGACAATCTTTACCGAAGAAGGAAATGAGGTAGTTGTTAACGACTGGCTCTATGACTTCGCACCAGACGCAGGAAACTTCTACAACGTGACAGGTATTGTCAACACCCGGATGGAAGACTTCAAATTAGAGCCCAGAATTGAGCCCGACATTGAAGACCTGACAGCTACAGCTGTAGGACCCGAGTTGAGCACAAACGATTTCAGAGTATATCCGAATCCGTTTATCAATGAAATCAAAATTGAAAATATTGAAAAACTGACCCGCGTTGTTGTAAGCAATATTGCAGGACAACGAGTGATTGACATAGCATTCCCGGGTAAGGTAATTTCTACATCAAAACTGGCAAGCGGTGTTTACGTTGTAAGTATGTTTACTGAAAGCGGACTCGCCAAAACAGAGAGGATTGTAAAGAGGTAATACCGAATTGATTGATTAAAAAAGGGGGGAAGTAACACTTTCCCCTTTTTTTATGGGGATAAGTGAAGCATTATCTGACTTTCCTGATGAAGAGAATTCTACCTGCCCTGCCCATCCCTTTGCCCCAACCATAGAGGGAGGGGGATGGTCAGATAGCAATGTGCTAATTATTTTTTATTGTGAATTTACTTCAAAAACCTGCCTGTCCTGACCAGTTCGGGGACAGCATTTCCAAAATAGAGAAAT
The DNA here is from genome assembly GCA_964398855.1 of uncultured Mariniphaga sp. Lineage (GTDB taxonomy): Bacteria > Bacteroidota > Bacteroidia > Bacteroidales > Prolixibacteraceae > Mariniphaga. The sequence continues at coordinate 958 of CAYNOQ010000079.1, forward strand.
TAATTCATCTTTATTTTGTAGCCTTCCATGAAAAACCTATATTTGAACTTAATATTTCATGGGTAAATTATGATTAAAAGAGCTATTCAAACTCGTTTTGCAGACTACTTGTCTCTTTTCCCGGTTACGGGAATTATAGGTCCGCGACAGGTAGGCAAAACTACTCTTGCCCGGCAATTAACAAGTAACCATTCCTTTTTATATTTGGATATGGAAAGGCAGGTTGACCGTGATAAACTTAAAGATGACCCTGCTTTTTTTCTTTCTCAATTTTCTGATAGAACCGTTATTTTGGATGAAATTCAGTTTATGCCTCAGCTCTTTTCAGAATTGAGAGGTTTAGTTGATGGAGATCGTAAGCCTGGCAGGTTTATAATTCTGGGTTCAGCTTCGCCGGATATTATTCGTGGAAGTTCAGAGACCCTTGCCGGGAGAATCGGTTATCTGCAACTGACACCCTTTCTGCTTTCAGAGGTGGAATATGATATTGAAGGTTTATGGGTAAAGGGTGGCTTTCCAGAGTCCTATCTGACAAAATCGGAAAAGAACAGCAATTTATGGAGGGCAAATTTTATCCAAACATACATTCAAAGGGATTTGGGGATGTTAGGATTACAGACTAATGTCCGGCTTATGGAGCGTTTTTGGTGGATGATTGCCGGCAGTCAGGGCGCTTTATTAAATTCCCAGCGCTTAGGGCGGTCACTGGGTGTGAGCAATGCTACCATAGTGCGATATATTGATTTTCTGGAGGGTGCATTCATGCTGAGAGTTTTGCGTCCCTGGTTTAAAAATCTGACCAAGCGTTTGGTGAAGTCTCCTAAAATATATATCAGAGACAGCGGTTTATTACACAGTTTACTTGGGCTGGCAGGATTAGACGACATGTTGAATAATATACATGTTGGAGCTTCCTGGGAAGGGTTTGTTATTGAACAGATTATCAATCATTCTCCCGATGATTTTCAATTTTATTTTTATCGCACCCATCAGGGAGCCGAGTGTGATTTGTTGATTGAAAAGAATGGAAAGGTGAAAGCTATTTGCGAAATTAAACTGGGAACAAGTTCTAAAGTAAGCAGAGGTTTCAGAATCTCGATGAATGATACTGGCGCACTTCAGGGTTATATAATTGGGAATAACGAAGAAACCTATAAAATTGATAAAAATATTACCATTACCAATTTGAAATATTTTTTGGAAAAAATATTAATCCAATTGTGATGTTATTCCGGTTATGCATTCGATACAGATCAAGCTGGATTGCAATTGCTGTTTCTACTTCTCACGGAATTAATTTTATCAGAGCATGTTCTCCCCGCAGGCAGGTATATATTGATTGTGGATACGTGTATTCGCGCTTGGTTTTTAACGAAGGATGCCCTGCCCATCCCTTTTCCCCAACCATAGAGGGAGGGGATGGGGCATTTGCGAATTTGTATGATTGTTCCTAAAACCTGTCAGCGTCGGCAGACCTGACAGCGTTTTCAAAAAATAGTCAGCGTTTTCAAAACACAGACAGCGTTTACAAACTAAAAAACGCCGCCCTTTTGAATAATTACTTACTTAAACTACCTTTGTCTGGCTTAAAACACGAAAATGTAACTTTTATGGAAGATATTATTCAGGAAAAAAGAGAGTTTTCCATTGACGCTGTTCCCGAACCGGAAAGTATTGAAGATGTCATCTATTCGCTGATGGTAAATCCCAATTTGTCAGCTATCAACTATTTCAATGATTTCAGCGAGTCGGGCATTTCGCCTGACTCTGTCAACGATGTTGACAACGATGAAATCGGTATGTTTGATATCGATTCAAGCGGAAAAAAACAGGCTATCTGCACCCATGCTTTTCACCGGCATCTTCAGGAAGACCCCCAAAAAAGCGCAGAAATACTCATTTCCAGAGCCACGCGCAAGATGCTTTGCATGGGACTGCGCCCGGTTGCTGTCAGCGCTCTGCTCTATCATATTAATTTTGCCGACCCCATGGGGCAGTTTATTGCTTCCGGTGCAAAAAAAGGATTGGAAAATGCTGCCCAAAAGTTCGGGTTAAGCATTTCAGACCGAAAAATCAGGTTTGATCTCTTTCCGGGGAGCAAACAACTTCCGCCTTCTCTGATAGTCAGTATGGTGGGCGCTGCCGGACAAAACAGCAAACCTGTTACAAACTCCTTCACGTCAAAAGGGGGAAATCTTTTTCTGATCGGACGTTTGAATAATGACATCTGTTCTTCGGAATATGTGGAGTTTTATCATGAAATTCAAGATACGCCGCTGCCCGCATTTAATATCGAAGATGAAATAAAAATCCATGAGCTGCTGAACAGGCTTCATGAGCGGAATCTGCTTCAAAGCGCCAGTCCCGTTGGTAAGGGAGGACTGTTTTTCACCCTTTTGCGCTCTGCAATTCCCAGCGGATTAGGATTTGACATCACCACAGATGATGAGCACAGACTTGATGCATTTCTTTTTGGGGAGTCGATGGGTAGAATTCTTGTTGAAGTGGCAGCCGGCAATGAAGATGAATTTGTCGATTTTATGACAGATGCAGAGTTCCCTTTCATCGGACTGGGGCATATCACCCGGGGCGAACTCAGGATAGATGAAAAGTCGCTTGGGTTTATCGACAAAATGACCCGGAGTTCCTAATTGTTCACCCTTTCAGAAAGTTTTCAGATAATGGCTGTTGTTCCCTATAAAGATTCCACGTTGCCAAAAAAAGCACAGGTTGAAAGGATGTTTGACCGGATTGCCTACCGGTATGATCTGCTGAACCATTTGCTGTCATTAAATATTGATAAACTCTGGCGGCGCCGTGCAGTGAAGTTGCTGCAATCCCGTAATCCCAAAATAATTTTAGATGTTGCAACGGGAACTGCTGATTTTGCCGTTGCAGCGGCAAAGCTCAGTCCCGAAAAAATTTTCGGTGTTGATCTTTCGGAGAAAATGCTCGAATCGGGACGAAAGAAAATTGAAAAAAAAGGACTTAATGCGCTCATTGAACTGAAAAAGGGCGATGCGGAGCATCTTCCTTTTGAAGAAAACTTTTTTGATGCTGTCACTACCGGATTTGGCGTGCGCAACTTTGAAAATCTGAAAAAAGGGTTGGATGAGATTTTTCGCATACTTCGTCCGGGGGGAACTTTTATCGTACTTGAATTTTCACGTCCGAAAAATCCGGTTTTCAGGAAACTCTACTTTTTCTATTTCACGAAAGTGCTTCCATGGTTGGGAAAAGTTGTCTCTAAAGATAAAAGCGCTTATACATATCTGCCCGAATCGGTGCGGGAATTTCCGGATGGTGAAGAATTTGGCGCCATTCTCGGATCGGTTGGTTTTGTCAAGTGCAGATGGTTCCCGCAAACCCTTGGAATTGCAACAATTTATGAAGCTCAAAAACCTGAAAAATGAAAGGAAATACAATAAATATTCACTTTATTTGTTTCTGAATAGTACAAGTTATACGCCTTAGTGAGAAAAATTTTAAATATTATATTAATCCTGCTTTTAACCCTGCCTGCTTTTGCTCAAAAAGCAAAGGTGAATCATTTGACAACTTTTGATGACAAGCTGATCCACTTTGGTTTCACTCTCGGCTGGAGTACTTTGGACTTTGCTGCTTCTCACTACAATCCGATTGGTACCAATCCGGCTTTTGAAGATGATTTTCAGGGATGGCTTAGCGGGGAAAAACGCGTTGAAGCAGGTGATTTTGTCCGCGCAGATGCGGCAAGGCTCATTCCCGGTTTCACTGTCGGGATAATCTCAAGTCTCAGGCTTTCCAATGATTTGGACCTTAGGTTTTTGCCCGGAATCTCCTTTGGTGAGCGTCTGCTCTATTACAACATACCCGTTTACGATACTGAAAGAATCAACCCTCAGCCATTTTACAGTATCAAATCAACTTTCCTGGATTTTCCGCTGCTTATCAAGTACAAAGCGCGCCGCATCAACAACGACCGTCCTTTTATTATTTTTGGCGGGGCATACCGGGAAGATATAAGCCGAACAGGAAAAGATGATCTGGTAAGACTTAAAAACGGAGGCTTTTATGCTGAAATCGGAGGTGGCTGGGATCACTATTTCACTTTTTTCAGATTTTCCGTGGAGGCGAAATTCAGCTTTGGGTTAGACAATATATTAAGCGGTCCTCCAACCGAAAACCAGCGGCGGTTCTATTCTTATGCGATAAAAGAGCTGCGTTCTGAAATCTTCACCCTAAGTTTTCATTTTGAATAATTTCTCTTGCAGCTTCTCTTCTGAACTCGCTGCATAAAACTGCCGCAGCAACGGCAACATTGAGTGATTCGGCGCCCGAAGTGCCGGCATAAAACGAAGGAATGGAAAGTCTGTTCTGAATTTTTGCCGAAACTTCTTCACGAATTCCCTGTCCTTCGTTTCCCAAAACAATCAGCGCCTGCGGAGGAAGTTTGCTCCCATATATGTTTGTTCCATCCGTGAAAGTGCCAAAGATTGGTGTTTTTGAATTACCTGCAATTTGCTGAATATGAGAAAAATCGCTATAAATTACAGGTATGTGGCAGAATGCGCCCATGCTTGCCTGAATAACCTTGGGGTTATAAACATCTGCCGTATCGTGAGAGCAAAAAAGATAATCGAACCCAAACCAGTTGCACGTTCGGATTATCGTTCCCAGATTTCCGGGGTCTTGAATTCCATCCAAAAAGAGTGAAAGTCCGTTTATCTTTTGGGGAAGTTTTGCGGGCGCCGGCAGTTCACAAACGGCAAGGCAGTTTTGTGGTTCTCTGAGCAGACTTGCCTTTTTCAAATCGTCACTTGTTACTGCTGTCAGTTGTCCGGCTTTTTTGGTGTGCGCTCCGTTCTTTTCGATAAAATCCGGCGTGGCGTAAAGCTCTTTCACCGGGATGCCGGATTCCAATATTTCAATAACCGTTTTGCCGCCCTCGGCAAGAAACAGTTTTTCTTTTTCACGAATCTTTTTTCTCGCCAGTGACCTGATTAATTTCTGTTTGTTTTTGCTAATCATATTTAAAGTGTGAAGACCGAATAATAAATGTTTCAAATTTACTGTTTCCATCTCAAACACTTCATTATTTTTGTTGAAATTAAAAGAATGGCTTTGAGTAAGCGATTAAAACAACATATTCACTCTTTCCGAATTATTTTTTTAATTGCGGGAATGGTTTTTTTGTTCTCCTGCTCTCAGGTGAAATTTGTTCCTGAAAATCGGTATCTCCTGAATAAAGTTGAAGTGGACGTAGATAACCCGCTGATTTCGGGCGATGAAGCAAAGCAGCAGGTTCGCCAGAAAGAGAATTACAAAATTCTGGGTTTTATGAAATTTCATCTGTGGCTCTATAATTTGTCATCAAAGGAGAAAACCACCGGCTTATTGAAACGGATTGGAGAGCCGCCCGAAATATATGATGAGTCGTTGGTTGCCGCTTCCGAAAATCGATTGAAACAATATCTGGGAAACCAGGGTTTTTTCAGAGCATCTGTTGAAACGGAGGTTAAAATGAAGGAGAAGAAGCAAAAGGTTAACCTGAAGCATGTTGTTCATACCGGAGAGCGGTATAAAATTCATGAAATAAATTATCACATTGAAGATTCGGCGCTGAGCGCTCTTTTTCTTAAAGATTCTGTCCGCTCTTTTATACGCAAAGGAACACCTTTCGATTTTAATCTGTTGGAAAACCAAAGAACCAACATCGTCAATTTATTTAAAAATAACGGTTATTACTATTTTTCAAAGGATGAGGTGAGTTATCTTGCCGACAGCAGCAGGTTTGAAAAGGAAGTTGTGCTTGATATGTATGTGCGTGGCATTCCCGGGCAGGAGCGCCGGCGAAAATTTACGCCTCAGCAACTGAATCATTTTTACATTTCGGTTTTGCCGGGCTCAGTTCCCGTTACTTCGGGTTTTGGAGCTTCCGGACACTTTACCGACACGCTTCGCTGGCAAAATCACACCCTCTATTTTGGTTCTGATATTCAATACAGACCCCGGCTTTTCCGTAATTTACTGCAGATGGAGAGCGGTTCCATTTACCGGCTGAATGATGCCCGCCACACCTTCGACTCGTTCAGCAGACTTCGTCAGTTTCGTTTTATCGACATTCAGTTTCATCAGCCGCCATCTCTGAGAGACTCTAACCTGCTGGATTGCCATATCCGTCTCGCCCCGCTGAGCAAACAAGCTGTCTCTTTTGATTTTGAAGGAACAAACACTTCAGGAAATTTGGGTGTTGCCGGAAATGTAAATTATCAGCACCGCAATATGTTTCGCGGCGCCGAGGTTTTTCAGATTAATCTGAAAGGCGCCATTGAACGGCAGCAAAGGATGATTGAAAATGTGCCCGAATATTTTAATACGCGGGAGATAGGGACGGAAGTAAGCATGACCTTCCCCAAAATTGTTGGTCCGCGGCTGGTGATGAATGTTTTTCGTGATTTTCTTCCCAAAACGGTTATGACCCTGGGGTACAATTTTCAGCGGCGCCCGGAATATACCCGAACCATCACCAATGTGAAATTTGGTTATGACTGGATGACCTCCGAATACAGAAAAAATACATGGAATCTGATTGATTTAAACATGGTCAGGCTTTACAGGTTTGATCCCGGTTTCATCGACCTAATCAAGGATTTATACATAAAAAGCAGCTTTACCGACCATCTTATCCTGGCAACAAATTTTTCTTATGTTTATAACACCCAGCAGCAGGGAGTCCAAAAAAATTACAAATATCTGCGTTTTAATGCCGAGTCAGCCGGGAATTTCCTTTATCTGTTGTCTGAAGGATTTAACCGGTCGCTTACACAGACAGTAGATACAGTTGGACCCGGCATGTCGGAATACTATCAGCTTCTGGGTACCCGTTTTGCTCAATATATTAAGTCTGATGTGGAGTTTCGATACGGATATATTATTGATAAATATAATGCGCTGGTGATGCGTGCATTTTTTGGAGCGGGTTTACCCTACGGAAATTTTGATGTTTTGCCCTTTGAAAAGAAGTATTTTACCGGCGGTGCAAATGGTATCCGGGCATGGCAGGTGCGCTCCTTAGGTCCCGGCTCCTATAGCACTCCGCTAAATGCCTATCCCAACCAGTCGTCCGACATAAAACTGGAAGCCAATATTGAGTATCGGTTCAACCTGATTGGTTTTCTGGAAGGCGCGCTCTTTTTGGAAGGTGGAAATATCTGGGCAATCAACAAAAAGGACAACCGCCCCGGCGCTCAGTTCAGATTTAACCGGTTTTATAAGCAGCTTGCGCTGGGAACCGGAACCGGATTCAGATTCGATTTTAACTACTTTCTTTTTAGGCTGGATATTGGGATGAAATTGCGCGACCCGGCGCAAGCCGATGGAAATGGGTGGGTTGTCGGGCATCGGAAGCTTACCGGAGATGATTTTAACCTCTCGTTTGCAATCGGTTATCCATTCTGATTTCGACTATATCAATACAGACCGGGTAGCATTGCATTTGACTTTTAGGGTTAATCCATGTTTCAGATTCGTATAAACAGATGAATTGCAAAAAAAACGGGCTGGTTTGAATATTTTTTTGCAATTTTAACCGCTCTTTTGGTGATAAATTAAAAGAATAGCTTCACTATTTACAGCAATTTAAATTTTTGAAATGTATGTCTGACGTTCCGAAGAAACGCGATTCATTTGCATCTAAGTTTGGAGTTGTTGCAGCTACCGCAGGTTCCGCCATCGGACTGGGAAATATCTGGCGTTTCCCATACGTTGCCGGTGAAAACGGAGGAGGAGCTTTTTTGATTGTCTATCTGAGCTTTGTACTTATAATAGGTATTCCGGTGATGATTTCCGAGTTTATTATTGGTAGAAAATCGCGGCGCAATGTTTTTGGCGCTTTTCGGAAACTGGCTCCCGGAAGTTACTGGTATCTTATTGGTCTAATGGGTGTTGTTGCTGCCTTTATGATTCTTTCTTTTTACACTGCCGTTGCCGGCTGGACGCTTGAATACACCTATCAGGCTATTGTAAACGGATTCAGCAAGCTCTCCTCACAGGAACTGAACGGAATGTACGAATCATTTATTGGCAGCCCCTGGCGCCCATTGTTTTGGTTCTTTGTTTTTATGCTGCTCACCTCGCTCATTATCATTGCCGGAGTGCAGAGAGGAATTGAGAAATATTCGAAAATTCTGATGCCAATTTTGTTAGTTCTTCTTCTTATTTTGGTTATCCGTTCCATCACGCTTCCCGGCGCAAAGGGAGGAATTATGTTCCTTTTTAAACCCGATTTCAGCAAAATAACCACATCAACCATCCTTGAAGCATTGGGACAGGCATTTTTCTCGCTCAGTATAGGTATGGGAACGCTGATAACCTACTCTTCCTATTTCAGAAAGCGGGAGAAGCTCGGTTCTGTTGCTATTTCCGTTGCTACAGCCGATACGATAATTGCCATACTTGCCGGAATTGCCATTTTCCCGGCAGTGTTTGCCTTTAATATTGAGCCCAACTCGGGCGAGGGATTAGTCTATATTACTCTGCCGGCAATTTTTCAGCAAATGTATGGCGGATATTTTTTCTCCGTTATCTTTTTTGTATTGCTTGGCGTGGCAGCGCTAACTTCCACAATTTCTGTCATGGAAGTGATTGTTGCTTTTTTTGTAGAGGAGTTTAATATGTCGCGAAAAGCAGCAACACTGCTCACAATGGCTTCGGTTTCAGTTTTGGGCGTAATGTGTGTGCTCTCCACAAGTACAATGGCTGATGTGAAGTTTTTTGACTTCACCATTTTCGGGCTGATGAATTTTACTTCGGCTAACATCCTGCTGCCTCTTGGCGGATTTTTCATTGTTATTTTTGTGGGCTGGAGGATGGGACGGAAAAAGGTCTATCAGGAGCTGACAAACAGGGGAAAACTGAAAGCAGGCTATCTCTCCATATTTATGTTTATCGTCAAATTTGTTGCTCCTCTGGCAATTACCTTTATTTTCCTTCAGGGAATCGGGTTGATAAAATTTTAAACCGGAGTTTATCTTAAAAAAATCCTGTTTTTTTGTCATTTCGAACAGGTAGATTCCTTCTTTCTGAACAGAAGTTAATTTGAATAGAACAATAGCCCGCAATTGTCTGTTATGTAAGATGTTGAATCTCTAAATGGCAGATGATGAAAAGCCGGTTTAAGCAACTGATGCATGACTATTTCGATTTTCCCAGGAAGGACAGAAATGGGCTGATTATTTTGGGTACGCTGGTAGTTTTGGCTGCAATAGCCAATTTGATTATCGACCATTTAGACAGAGAGCTGGATCGCAAACTCCAGCAAAACAGAGAAGCTTCAGACAAACCAAATCCGGTGGATAAAATGTTGAGCAGCGAATTGTTTCTGTTCCCTTTTGATCCGAATACGGTTTCTGCAGAGCAGCTTGACTCAATCAATCTTTCGCGTTACATAAAAAGCAATATTCTGAAATACAGATCAGCCGGTGGAAGATTTACATCTCCTGCTGATGTCCGGCGTATTTACGGGATGACTGACAGTATCTTTATGGAAATTGAGCCTTATCTGCTTTTTGCAGCCAATGTTCAAAACGAGAAAACGACTTCGGTTCAGACTTCCCGTTCAGATAAAGGCTTTGAGCAAAAATCTTCATTTTCTAAGCACAAGTCAGATGAAAAAGATTTTGACACAAACAGGGCTGTTATTCAGCCGGTTGAGCTTAATTCTGCCGACTCCGCTCAACTCGTTTCGCTTAGAGGAGTGGGACCTGTTTATGCTGTGCGGATATTGAAATACCGGAACCTGCTTGGCGGATTCCATTCAAAAAGTCAGCTTCTGGAGGTGTATGGTATCTCTGAGGAGGCTTACAATCTTTTCAGCGATTATGTTTTTTCCGATTCTTTAAAAGTGCAGAGACTTCGTTTGAATTTTTCTGAATTTGGCGATTTTATCCGCCACCCCTACTTTAAAAGAGAACATGTTGTGGCAATATTAAATTTTCGGCAGAAGCACGGACCCTTTGTTTCAGAAGAACAATTACTTAGCGCCGGGCTTGTGGATTCGGTAAGTTTTCGCCGGCTGAAACCCTATATTACTTATCGTTAAAAATCATTAAAACGTTATTTGCGAATTGGAAAAGGATTTATTTTCACTTAATTTTGATTTGCAGTGAATAATTTATAAATTTGCGCCTCAATTTTTAAAAGTGGTAAAATATGATTATTATTCCTGTAAAAGAAGGTGAAAACATTGAAAGAGCCTTAAAAAGGTTTAAAAGAAAGTTTGAAAAAACGGGTGTGATGAAAGAGCTGCGTGAGCGCCAGAAGTTTACCAAGCCTTCCATCACAAGGAGAGAGCAGTTAAAGAGAGCTGCATATATTGAAAAATTACAACGCCAGGAAGATTAACCAAAATATAGTTCCTGGTGTGGTTTAAAAAAGTGAATGAGTTACCAGGAATCATTTATCAGCTATCTAAAGTATGAGAAGAGATACTCTTCACATACGACAATGGCATATCAAAAAGACCTCGATCAATTCGTGTTGTTTTGCACAGAAATGGTCGGGGAATTTAATATTAAGGAGGTTGATTCCTCTACGCTGCGAAAATGGGTTTTATCGCTGATGGAAGCGGAGTATCAACCGCAATCCATTAAAAGAAAAACATCAGCAATAAAAGCTTTTTTCAACTTTCTGATGAAAAATGAGCTGATTGAAACCTACCCGTTCATAGATGTTCCCCTGCCAAAAGTCAGAAAGAAATTACCTGCATTCGTAAACGAAGGCAGCCTGCATCATCTGCTGGACGATGGTTTTTTTTCAAATGATTTTGAAGGAACAAGAGATAAGTTAATTATTACGCTGCTTTATGGCACCGGCATTCGCAGGGCGGAGCTGCTTCATTTGAAAGAGAGCAGTTTTGACCGGAAGAACAGGCTTGTCAGGGTGATGGGAAAGCGCCGGAAAGAGAGAATTATTCCCTATCCCGAAAGTGTCAATACTGTTTTGGAACAATATATCGGAATCAGAAACCGGGAGATTGGCGCTTCGGATGAAGCGTTGCTTGTTACGGAAAAGGGCGAGCCGGTTTACGATAAGTTAATTTACCGGACTGTGAGAAAATATCTGGAACAGGTAACTTCGTTAGAGAAGAAAAGCCCCCACGTAATTCGTCACTCCTATGCAACCCATCTGCTCAACCGGGGCGCCGATCTGAATGCGGTGAAGGAACTTTTGGGTCATGCCAACTTGTCGGCAACCCAGATTTATACTCACATGACTTTCGAGAAAATGCAAAAAGTATATAAACAAGCCCATCCCAGGGGTTAACCATTTAAAAAAGTGTTAC
>CAYNOQ010000080.1:0-11943 GCA_964398855.1 uncultured Mariniphaga sp.
TGTTTGTCTTCAAATACGTTACCATAATCAAGAAGAGATTTACTCAATGACCCAACATTCTCAAGCAACTCCGAGTACTCATCTTCAGTAAAATCAAAATTGCCTAACAATTTATATTTAGTGAAAATTCTGTTTGTTTTATGAAGTAATTTGTCCGCTTCTTTTTTAAGCCCATTCTTGGGTGTTATGCGTTTTTTTGGTGTTGCTGCTAATTGTTGTTTATCTTCCGCATCTGCTACATTTGAAATTTCCTGAGGTTTCGTTTCATGGTCTCTGTTCTTTGTAACCGATTCCTCATTGATACTGGTTTTGTCGGCTTCTTTTATATCATCTTCACTATCTATTGTATCAAATTTGATTTCAGGCTCACTAACGTCAGTTTCAATTTTAACATCATTTTCATGTTTGGTTTGAAGTATTAAATCATTTTGTATTTCCTCGTTTTTATTTTCTTTGACTTCAATTGGTTGTTGTTCTAATACTGTATCAGAGATATTATTTTTTCCAATGGTTTTAGTTTTGTCTTGTAAATTTGGAATTGGCTCACTACTAATTCCCTGACTCTTAATCTTAGTTGTAGCAGCCTCAAAATCAGTCTTTGTGATATTAGATTTATATAGACTTCGATTTTGTTTTTTTTGAACGATTAAAAGTAAAAATTTTAATATCTGATTAATGTATTTCTTCATGTCTGTGTTCGTCAAGATTCTACTGGTTCCTTCGGTGTGTTGGCAAAAATTGCAACTCTTTTGTAAACTTTTTTCTACGCCTCTAATTTACAACTTGTTCCAATATTAAACAAGTAATTTGCCAACCAATATATATCTCCGTTGGCACAAGTTTTTAAATTTTTGTCTTTGCCCTTTGTGGAGTGTTTTTGCTTTTACAAAGCAAAGTACAGTTTGCAAAGCCACACCAGCGGGGGAAAAACTTACGTGCCTTTTGGTAGGTACAAAGACCCACAAAAATCAATAAAAACGTCTAGTGAAACTTCGTGTCTGCCTGCCGGTAGGCATGGACTTAGTGTTTTCGTGGCAAGAATTCAATAGAAAACTCACCACAGAGAGCGCAGAGAGCCACAGAGAAAAACTTATGTGCCCTAATGTGCCTAATGTGGTTCAGAGTTCAGAGTTCCGAGTTCCGAGTTCCGAGTTCCGAGTTCCGAGTTTCGGGTTTCGAGTTTCGAGTTCCGAGTTCCGAGTTTCGGGACTACAAGCAACCTCCTTCTTGTTTAACGCAGAGACGCAAAGGCGCAAAGTTTTGCCTGCCTTCGGCAGCCATTAATGCACAATTAATCTCCTTAATCTCTATCTTTCCCGACGTTGTCAGGTGCTACGCACGCTAACAAGTCTGCTAGTCTGCTTCCTATTTCGAAACAACTCTCTCACTCTCTCACTCTCTCACACTCTCATTTCTCACTCTCTCTTCTCTCTATCCCCACCTAATCTCCCTCCTCTCCCCTCCTACACCGATCTTTCCAGAATCTCCATCAGCTGGTTGTCGTTTAGCAAAACGGGGTTTCCTTTCATACTGCTTGCCTTTTTTGCTTTTTCAACAAGCATATTAAAATCACATGCAGTGAGACCAAAACTCAGCAGTGATGGAATTTTCAAATCTCCGGTGAGCTGTTTCACCCAGCGCACTCCGTCTGCTGCGCCGGCTTCCGGATTTCCGGTCAGGATTGCTCCAATTTCATCGAATTTTGCTATTATTTTATCCAGTTTTTGCTCTTTTGCCACCCTGATATTTACTTCCATAACACCCGGCAGCAGCGTAGCGCAAATTGCTCCGTGAGGAGCGGGGAACATGCCGCCCATCGGACCGGCAAATCCATGCACGGCGCCTAACTTTACATTGGCTAATGTCATTCCTCCCAAAAGCGCTGCATAAGCCATATCTTCCCTTGCTGAAACGGTGTTTCCGTTGTAGTATGCGGTTCTCAGTGACCGCGTAATGCGATGCATTCCTTCACGTGCCAGAAGATCAATAAACGGATTGGACTGGTTTGATACAAAAGTTTCCAGAAGATGAGTTAACGCATCCATACCGGTTGTAGCAGTAATTTCGGACGACATAGAGAGAGTCAGCTCCGGGTCAATCACCGCAACATCGGGGAACATAAACGGACTTCGGAGGCTCACTTTCACATGGTGCTCCGAAGAATGAATTACCGCATTTTTGGTTACTTCAGCCCCGGTGCCGGCAGTTGTAGGAATGGCAATAAACGGCAGCGGCTTTTGGATTAACTGCTTCCCTTTTCCGATAACTTCAAGAAAATCTGTCAGTTCGCCTTTGTTGGGAGTCATTGCGGCAATCGCTTTTGCACAGTCGATGGCGCTTCCTCCGCCAAAACCAATCACTGCCCGGCACTCCTTTTCACGCGCCAGTTCCACTCCTTCCGAAACCATCTGTATATCAGGCTCTTTCTCAACGCTGAATGGAAATATTTCAAATCCTTCAGCAGTCAATAAATCGGAAAGCGATGCGGCACGCCGGCGGTTTTTGCCGGTTACAAGCAGCACTTTTCGCCCGGAACTGCCAAGCAGGTCAGCCACTTCAGAAACTTTGCCGTTTCCGAAAATAATCCGGGTAGCCGTGGCAAATTCAAAATTTACTCCCATCCTTCATCAATTGGAAAAACATTAAAAAACTTTGTGGAAGTGCGCGGCACAGCCATCATGTGCGCCACTTCGTCGCGCCAACGCTGGTAGTGTTCGGTCTCCTTGTGGCGGGCAGGGTCTTCGTAGGTTCGGTACACCTCAACCAAAACAAATTTCGTGGGATCGTCCTGCTGCTGAACAATATCAAAGCGGGTGATTCCGGGTTCGGTTAAACTGCGGCGGGCATTTTCAATGGTTGCCAGCCTGAAATCTTCAATGTAATCTTTTTCTACCTGAACAAAAACATGTACGATGAACATATTGCAAGATTTATAGAATGATTTGAAAATCAATATAAAACAATGAACCCTGCCGTTTTTTAAACCCGCTTTCGCCCTATTTCTGTCTGAAATAAACCTGAACAGGCACACCGGAGAAATCAAAATTTTCCCGGATTTTATTTTCGATATAACGTTTATAGGGTTCCTTTATATATTGCGGCAAATTGGCAAACAGCGCAAATGCCGGTGTTGGCGAAGGCAGCTGGGTTGCATATTTTATTTTTATGTGCTTCCCTTTTGTGGCGGGGGGCGGATAAGCTTCCACGGCATCAAGCAGCACCTGATTGAGCGCCGAAGTTTTAATGCGCTGCTTCCGGTTTTCAAACACCTGCATGGCAACGTTGAGCGCCTTGAAAACCCGCTGTTTGGTCAGCGCCGAAACAAACAGAACGGGAACATCCGTAAAGGGGGCGATGCGCCCGCGTATCTGCGCTTCTGCCTCGCGGGTGGAATGGGTGTCTTTTTCAATCAAATCCCATTTGTTCACTAAAATAACCACCCCTTTTTTATTTCGCACAATCAGGTTGAAAATATTCACATCCTGTGCTTCCATTCCGCGTGTGGCATCTATCAGCAACAGGCAGACATCAGAATTTTCGATGGTGCGAATGGAGCGAAGTACCGAATAAAACTCGATATCTTCCTGCACTTTTCCTTTTTTGCGCAATCCGGCAGTGTCAACAATCACGAAGTCGTGCCCATACTTGTTGTAGCGCGTGTGAATCGAGTCGCGTGTTGTGCCCGCCACGTCGGTAACAATGTAGCGCTCCTCGTCAAGCAGCGAATTTATCAGTGAAGATTTTCCCACATTCGGACGCCCCACTACCGACAGATAGGGCAGTTCGTGCTCCTCTTCATTTTCGCCCGTTTCGCCAAAATTTTCAACAATTCGGTCTAACAGATCGCCGGTGCCGCTTCCGCTCATTGATGATATGCAGAAGATATCACCCAATCCTAACCGATAAAAAATCTGCGCCTCCGGAATGCGCTGGGTGTTATCCACCTTATTTACAGCCACAACCACTTTCTTTCCGCTGCGGCGCAAAATTGCGGCTACCGCATCATCCAGATCGGTAATCCCGGACATGACATCCACCACAAAAAGAATCACATCCGCTTCCTCAATGGCAAGATGCACCTGCTTATTGATTTCAGCTTCAAACACATCGTCTGAGTTGACCACATAGCCGCCGGTATCGATCACTGAAAAAATTCTTCCGTTCCACTCAACTTTTCCGTAATTCCGGTCGCGCGTAACGCCGGAAACCTCATCCACAATGGCTTTACGCGATTCAACCAACCGGTTGAACAAAGTTGATTTGCCCACATTCGGGCGACCTACTATGGCTAAAATTCTACTCATTTTTTTTTGCTAATATGCGTCGTATCCAAAATTTCTCAACTGATTCTCCTTGTCCCGCCAATCTTTTGCCACTTTAACAAACAGTTCCAAAAATATTTTTTTGCCGAAAAACTCCTCGGCATCCCTGCGGGCTTCAATGCCAACCCTTTTCAGCATTTTTCCCTCTTTTCCGATGATAATTCCTTTTTGCGTATTGCGGGCAACATAAATCACCGCTTTTATGTTTATCAAACCTTTTTTTGTCTTGAACTCTTCCACTTCAATTTCGGTGGAATAGGGAATCTCTTTCTGATAGTTCAGCAGGATTTTTTCGCGAATGATCTCCTCCATAAAAAAGCGTTCGTTCCTGTCGGTCAGCGATTCCTTGTCGAAATAGGGCGGCGCTTCGGGCAACAGTTCCAGAATCCGGTCAAAAACCGGGGCGATATTGAATTTTTCCTGTGCTGAAACCGGGAAAACCGTTGCTCCAGGAAACACTTCGCTCCAGTAGTCGAACAGGCGCAAAACCTGCTCCTGGTCAGACAGATCAATTTTGTTGACAAGCACAATCACCGGCGTGTTAGATTTTCGGATGCGCTCAATGTACTCCGGGTTTTTCCCCTGAGTCTCAATCACATCTGTAACAAACAACACAATATCGGCATCAATCAGGGCAGTATCCACAAAACTCATCATTTTTTCCTGTAGCTTGTAGCCGGGCTTCAAAATTCCGGGAGTGTCCGAATAGACAATCTGAAAATCTTCACCGTTCACAATTCCCTTAATGCGATGGCGCGTGGTCTGCATTTTTTCCGTAATTATGGATAACTTTTCACCAACTAAAGCATTCATCACGGTAGATTTTCCCACATTGGGATTACCGACAATATTCACAAAACCTGCCTTATGCGTCATATCAATTCAAATCGCTAAAAATCAGCGCAAAGATAATTGATTTGTTTTAGTGATGCCGGTTTTGATATACTCTTTTAATTGCAATATAATGTTGTTTCAGTGCAGTTCTTCCGTTAAAAAATTTTAAAAAAAGAAATCTACCCTCATACTTTATTGGATGACAGGCGATTTTTTCATAAGTTTATGGTGAAACAGTTGTTAATCAAAAAGTATATTATGAGAAATATTCATCTCGATAAAGTAGCCATTAATGTCTATTCACGCAAAATTTTGCACACCATTTTAGAGGAAAATCCGGTTTTGGAGCGCATACTCCGCAAATCGTCCACCGAAAAGGAAGCCACGGAGCAGATCAGGGAGTGGATTCTTCCAAAGCTGAAAAAAAATCCGGCGGCTGAAGCTTTTTATTTCAGCACGGAGCATAATCGCGAACTGTTTCAGCAGTTGGATTCAAGATATTTTGCAGCCATCCGTTTATTAGATTACATTGAAAACAGCGGAAAAGCCTTTGAAGACCAGAACCTTCACGATGAACCGGCAGTTACCGACCCCGTTACGATGCTGTGGCTCGCAACAAACAAGGGAATTGGCGGTGCAAAACCCGATTTTTTCATTGACATGCTCTTTCTTTTCCGGCAGCTTAACGGAAAGCTGAGCAACGAAATGCCACATCGCGAGCAGATTGAGGAGTGGATGGAGCGTTATCCTTCCGGTTTGGAACCGAAAACGATTGAGCTGCGCCGGGAAAATCGCGAACGGATAATCAGAATTTTAATCAAAAAGATTGAAAACGGGGAGTTAAAAAGCGTAAACTATGTGTTTGAGCCGGGAATGTCGCAGGCTGAAAAGGAGGCACAAATGGGGGAATGGTGGAACGAAAGTCGCTTCCATCTGCGCTTTGCAGTGCGTTCGCCCGAAATGCTGAATGAGCTTTTGGACTATTCGCTGGATCCCGAAACGATGGAAATTCTGAATGCGGCAAAAGAGAAAGGCATTCCGTTTTTTGTGAATCCCTACTATCTCTCTTTGTTGAATGTGCATACGCCGGGATTCGCGCTTGGCGGAGATTTGGCTATCCGCTGCTATGTGGTTTACAGCAAGGAACTTGTGGAGGAGTTCGGAAAAATTCAGGCATGGGAAAAGGAGGATAAGGTGCAGCCCGGAATTCCCAATGCTGCCGGCTGGCTTCTGCCTTCCCACAATATTCACCGGCGCTATCCCCAGGTGGCGATTTTTATTCCCGATACGGTAGGGCGTGCCTGTGGCGGGCTTTGTTCAAGCTGTCAGCGGATGTATGATTTCCAGAGCGGCAGATACAATTTTGATCTGGAAAAACTGAAACCTAAAGAGTCGTGGAATGAGCGGCTCCCCCGGTTGCTGGAATATTTTAAAAATGATGCACAGCTTCGCGATATTCTGCTTACCGGCGGCGATGCGCTGATGACCTCCGACAGAAATCTGAAGAAAATTTTAGATGAGATTTACAATATGGCTCTTCAAAAAAAGGAAGACAACAAGAAACGACCTGAAAGTGAGAAATATGCTGAAATTTTAAGGGTTAGAATCGGTACACGGATGCCTGTTTATCTGCCCATGCGCATTACCCCGGAGTTAGCCGAAATCTTGGCAGATTTCAAGGAAAAAGCTTCTGAAATTGGGATTCAACAGTTTGTTATTCAGACCCATTTTGAATCGCCGATGGAAGTTACTCCGGAGGCAGAAAGAGCAGTGCGCCAGTTACAGAGCGCCGGCTGGGTGATTGCCAATCAGTTAGTGTTCACAACGCCTGCTTCCCGACGGGGACATACAGCAAAACTTCGCAAAGTGCTGAATGACATAGGTATTCTCACCTACTACACTTTTTCCGTGAAGGGATTTAAGGAGAACAGCGCCAATTTTACACCAAATGCGCGAACCGTTCAGGAGGAGCTTGAGGAGAAGTATTTGGGAAGGGTTCCCGAAAAGGAGATCGACGAGGTGCAAAACCTGATATTGGATGCGGAAAATGCTGCCGAGAACGTGCAGGCTATCCGGGAAAGAAACGATATGCCTTTCCTTTCCACCGACCGCAATATCATGAATTTGCCGGGCGTGGGAAAAAGCCTGACTTTCAGAACCATTGGAATTACAAGATATGGCAGGCGCATCCTTGAATTTGACCACGACCGCACCCGGAGCCACAGTCCCATCATCGACAGGATGG
Source organism: uncultured Mariniphaga sp. (assembly GCA_964398855.1). Classification (GTDB taxonomy): domain Bacteria; phylum Bacteroidota; class Bacteroidia; order Bacteroidales; family Prolixibacteraceae; genus Mariniphaga. The sequence continues at coordinate 7,402 of CAYNOQ010000080.1, forward strand.
GCAAAGTGGTTATCGTTGAATCGAAATCTATCAGCGAATACCTGCGTCAGTTGGAGGAAATGGGTGAAGACCGCAATGAATATGAGAGCGTTTACGGTTACTCAATCGGTGAAACTGAGCCGTTGGTGCAGTTGTATGAATATCCTGAATATGATTTTGAAGTGACGGAAGAGATGACAAATTTTGAACTTGAAGAAGCCAATTAAATCGGGATATTCCGGTTTGGTTTTCCGCCTTCAACAAACGGAATTTCAGGGATGAAAAGAACCGCTTTTGGCTGTTCATATTTAGTAAGCTCACGCTGGAAAATTCCCGGCAGGCTCTTTTTTAACGCCGGATCATCTTCGCTTTCAATCACAAGAACAAGCTGTTGCCCAAGGGTTTCGTGCGGTTTGGAAGTGATAAAAAACTGCCGTCCGATAAAAGGCTCTAATTTTCGCTCAATCTGTTCGGGATAAAACTTGATTCCTCCCGAGATAATCACGTTGTCGGAACGCCCCAAAATTCTGAAATGCTTTTCATCTCTTAATTCTGCCAGATCATTGGTTTGCAGAGGTTGTTTGGGGAGTCCGGGCATGAAAATTTGCAGGCATCCCTCTTCGGAAACTGACACGTGAATATTCGGCAGACATTTATAGAATTCACCAGCGCCTTTGCCGTTCAGTTTTCGCAAAGCGATATGGGTTGCCGTCTCCGTCATGGCATAACCAGAATAGCAGGACGCTGCAACCTGCTGAAGCTGTTTTTCCAATGTTGACGGAATGGCAGAGCCGCCCAACAAAACCTGTCCGATTTGCCGTGTCCATGCTCCGGGAGTCGGTTCGCCAGTTAAAATTTTGTTCATCTGCAACGGCACTAAAGCAGCAAAACTGAATTTCATTTGATCGAGAAACGAAAAATCGGTATCGGGTTCAGTAACAAACAGGTTAAGATTACCAATCAGGGCACGGATTACCATCAGTTTTCCGGCGATAAATATCAAGGGGAGAGACAGCAGCACGCTGTCTCCGGGTTTGAGCTGAAAAAAGCGCAGTGTTCGCTTTGCGCTTTCAGCAACAAAATTTTTGTTCAGTTGAATTGTTTTTGGAGAACCCGTGCTTCCTGAAGTTTTCACTTCAATGTAATTTTTGGTATCATACCACTCCTCAAGAAATGCGACAAGCTCCTTTTTTAATTCATTATCGTGGGTAGAGCCAACAAACTTTTTAACAGATAATTTTCTGTTGTTCAGTGTGATATGTTCAGGAAACAGATTCATGACTTGAAAAAATTTTCGGGAAAGTCAAATGATTTTTTTGAATTTATCCACAGCTCTTCTCCCCTCAGCTCTAATGGTGACGCAATGTTGTTGGTAAACAGACCACCCGTGCCCAATCCCTGAAAGCTTGTTGCTCCTTTGTGAAAAGTCCATTGCGCAATGGCGTTCAGCCCGATGTTTGATTCCAGATAGGAAGTGAACCACCAGCCTGCCGAATACTTTTCAGCCAGCTCTGTCCACTGATCGCAACCATGAAAACCACCGTGCAGACTGGGTTTCAGAACGAGATACTGTGGACGGATTGTCTCTAACAACTCCTCTTTTTGCTCTTTTCCCGAAATTCCGATCAGCTCCTCATCCAAAGCAACGGGGATGGGCGATTTCCGGCAAAGTTCTGCCATTTCCTGCCACTGTCCGGCTGCAATGGGCTGTTCAACCGAGTGAATATTAAATGGTTTCAGCCGTTCAAGCTTTTGCAGCGCAATGTCGGGGGCAAAACTGCCGTTGGCATCTAAGCGCAAAACCAGCTCTTTCGCATGATATTTTTCACGAATGAATTTCAGGATTTTCAGCTCATCCTCAAAGTCAATTCCTCCGATTTTCAGTTTGATACACCGAAATCCCGCAGAAATCTTTTCCCGTATCTGCCGCAACATATCGTCAGGCTCTCCCATCCAGATCAGTCCGTTCACGGGAATGCCGGTTTTGCCTTCGGCAAAAGGAGATGGAAAAAGCAGTCGCCTGCCACCGTTTTGCAAATCGAGCAGGGCAGTTTCTAAAGCAAACCGCACCGACGAAACGCCATTTGTCAACTCCTGGCGGTTGATGAAAAGTTCAGGATTTTTGCAAACTTCGATTAAAGCCTGCTCCGCCTGCTCTTCCGTTTCACTGCTTAGTCCGGGTAAAGGCGCGCATTCGCCCACTCCGGTTATGCCGTTTTTATTCAGAAAAAGATACCACACATTGCGTTTTTCCAACGTTCCCCTCGAAGTTTTTGCAGGATGTTTAAAATGGAGCGAATATTTTTGGTAAAAAGCTTTCATGCGGCAAAAAGTGTGAGTGACAAACAAAACAGTAAGGTAAAGGCTAATGTTGCTAATGACAATCTTTTCAGGAACGGGTCTAATGCCCTGTCGTGGCGGATTTTGTGAATTTTTATCAAATCCGACAGGAACAGCGGAAAAAGGAGCAGATAGAAGAGCTGAAACGGCGAATGAAAATGTTTTGCTGAATAGGCGATTGCAAAGAACCATCCTCCTAAAATCATGGCTGAATGATAGATACGACTTTCCCGGACGCCAATCTGAACCGGAATGGTGATTTTTCCGGAGTTTTTATCATTGACAATGTCGCGCATATTGTTCAGATTGAGCACTCCCGCACTGAAAAGTCCGATTGCCATGGAAGGAAGAAAAATATCGGCGGGCAACATTTTCGTGTTCAGGTAATAGACGCCGGCAACGGGAAGCAGTCCGAAAAAAAGGAATACGAACAGATCTCCCAATCCAATGTAGCCATAAGATTTTTTTCCGGCAGTGTAAAAATAGGCAGCTGCGATGGATAGGATTCCAAACATCAGAAAAATAAAAAATGATGTTTTTGATGCGTGCCACGTCGCTAAATAAAGCATGATGATTCCGGTTAAAATGCTGGCACCTCCAATCACGAACATACCCGTTTCCATCTCCTTTTTGCTGATTTTTCCGCTCTGGATGGTTCGCACCGGTCCAAGGCGGTTGTGGTTGTCGGTTCCCCTGTGTCCGTCGCCGTAATCATTGGCAAAATTTGAAAAAATCTGAATGAGCGTAGCCGTAACAACTGCCAGAACACTTACGATAACATCCATTTCCCCTGAGAACCAGGAAAGTCCGCAACCCATGAAAATCCCCGAAAGCGCTAACGGAAGCGTTCGCGGACGGGCTGCATCTGTCCATGATTTTAATGTTGCCATTTTTAATCTGTTTTAAAACAGCGGCTTTTTTGCCACTCTTTACACATCGGGTTATTTATTCAAATTTCACTGTCGTGAATATCAAAAACATCTATATTTTCCAAAGATAAAAGGCGTTTTCATAATTTCTGATTGTCTGCTATGAACTCACCAATAAAGTGCTCTGGAACAAATTTCATTTTCAACTGCAAAATAAAGAATAAAATTTTTAGTGGCAATTTTGTTGCGAGAGGGGAGGGGAAAAAGAAGGGATTAGGTGGGGGTAGAGAGAGTGAGAGAGTGAGAGAGTGAGAGAGTTGTTTCGAAATAGGAAGCAGACTAGCAGACTTGTTAGCGTGCGTAGCACCTGACAACGTCGGGAAAGATAGAGATTAAGGAGATTAATTGTGCATTAATGACTGCCGAAGGCAGGCAAAACCTTGCGCCTTTGCGTCTTAGCGAGAAACAAGAAGGAGGTTGCTTGTAGTTCCGAAACTCGGAACTCGAAACTTGGAACTCGAAACTCGGAACTCGAAACTCGGAACTCGAAACTTGGAACCACATTAGACACATTAGGGCACATAAGTTTTTCTCTGTGGCTCTACGCGTTCTCTACTGGTTAGTTTTCTTTTGAGTTTTTGTGGCATTTTTATTGGTCCTATTACCATTTTTGTGGATATAGGTCTAACCCTCCATGAAAAAACAGTATTGCACTTCTGAAATTTTCAAAAGTACGATAGCCTCTGGCACTGGTTCTTAGTCACCTGCAACAGCTCAATGACCTTTACTTCAAAACTAAAGGTATGCCTGTCATGCTTACCTGCCCAACCAACAGCTATCTGCCTTACTTTGCCATCAGAACATAAAACACGGGGAATGCGACAACGAACGTAAGATTTATAATGAAGAATATCCGGATGACGCCAAACACACAGCTCACTATGGTCATAAAGCTTTGCCGCATACAAAGTTGATGGGTCTTCATAGTAGTCGGAAACATACTTGAGATCAAGAAAAACTTCATGGGTTTGATGATTACTCTCAACATGAGTTATCACCTCCTCATCCCCAAAATCTAAAAGTAAATTGAAAAAATCTTTTGTTAAATCCATGAAGCAAAATAAACTTTCCCACAAAATATGCAGTAGAACCAATAAATTTATGGAATACTCCCACCACCAACTTCGCATCTGCAATTCCTGGCAACGAAACATGAACTAAAAAATGCCAATATGCAATGCTGTTATTGGTTGAAAGATAGCTTTTTATAACTGCCCGTGCCCCATTTTATCAAATCTTAAAGGACACCTAAACATGAAGAATTTCAGCAAATTTTACAGAGCTTTACCAAATA
>CAYNOQ010000081.1:0-11809 GCA_964398855.1 uncultured Mariniphaga sp.
TGCGGTCATAAATCAGAAGAAGTTGTGCTGATGAGTTTTTATGATAAATGTATATGATAATTTTTAATTGTCACAAAAAATATTCTAAAAACACACAAGGTAAGTAATTTCTTAGTAGCGATATACAAATTTGTTATCAAGGTTTTTTTACTATTCCCATACTTACTTTCTTTTATTTATGCAAAGTTCTTGTTTTTTCTATAAATTAAAAACTAAATGCAAACATACGAGGTGTTGATTTAGAGTGGTATTCGATTGGTTATCAGGGCTGATAACAAAATAAGGTTTTTTAGGAAAGTACAGAAAATATGGGAAATGGATTCAACGATTGTTCGCAGAGCAAAAATTTGTTACTCCTTGTCTTTCATTCATTGCCATGAAATTACAAAAAAAATAGTTTTTATTTCAGCACAGTTTTTTGCTTTTGCAAAGCAAGGCACAGTTTGCAAAATCACGCAACAAAGATTTTTTCTTGCTTTTCCCGGATTTGTACGCTAAATTTGTTTGAACTGAAAAATCACAAATTATGAAGCATAAAATTAGTATTCTGGCTTTAATTCTCCTCGCCATTCCGCTATTTTTCTCCTGTTCCAAAAAAGACGAAAAACCGGTAAACTTTGTTATCATCTATCTGGATGACATGGGGTTTGGTGACATTTCACTCACCGGCGCCATCGGCTATGAAACACCGCATCTCGACCAGATGGCAGCCGGAGGCATCTACTTTTCGCGATACTATTCGCCGCAGGCTGTTTGCAGCGCTTCCCGTGCCGGACTGCTCACCGGGTGCTACCCCAACCGTATCGGTTTTGCCGGCGCGCTGAGCCATTCATCGAAATATGGTATTTCTGCTGAAGAGGAAACCATTCCCGAAATCTTAGCGCAAAAAGGGTATAAATCGGCAATTTTCGGCAAGTGGCATCTTGGCTTTCAGGAGCAGTTTCTGCCCACGCGCCACGGTTTCGACCAATTTTACGGCATTCCCTATTCCAACGATATGTGGCCTCTTCACCCAAGAGGACCGGGCGCTTTTCCCGATCTGCCACTATTTGAAAATGAGACGGTTGTCAATCCGGCGGTGAGCGCTGACGACCAGAAAAGATTTACCACCGGGTTTACGGAACAGGCTGTTGATTTTATACGTTCAAATCAAAAAAATCCATTTTTTGTTTATCTCGCCCACCCCATGCCTCACGTGCCGCTGTATGTTTCAGAAAAATTTGAAGGGAAATCCGAACAGGGGCTTTATGGCGATGTGATGATGGAAATTGACTGGAGCGTCGGGCAGATTCTTCAAACGCTGAAAGAGACCGGATTGGAAGAAAATACGCTGTTTATTTTCACTTCCGATAACGGACCGTGGCTCAACTACGGAAATCATGCCGGCAGCACCGGTGGACTGCGCGAAGGAAAAGGAAGCTCCTATGAAGGCGGACAGCGTGTTCCCTGCATCATGTACTGGAAAGGGAAAATTGCTCCCGGAACAGTAAATAATAATCTCATCTCGGGCATTGATATTTTGCCGACTTTGGCTGAAATTGCAGAAGCGCCGCTTCCGAAAAAGAAAATTGACGGCGTCAGTATTCTTTCGCTCATCAAAGGCGAAAACAGTGAACCGCCGCGAAAATCTTTCTGGTATTACTACCGGCGAAACAGTCTGGAAGCTGTTCAGGACGGGAACTGGAAACTGGTGTTTTCGCATCCGGGGCGCACTTATGCAGGATTTGAACCGGGCAGCGACGGAAATCCGGGGCAGGTGAATGAAAATTTCATGCACGAAGGAGGTCTCTATGATTTGCGCCGCGACCCCGGAGAGCGGTATAACCTCATTGAATACTACCCGGAAATCGTGAAGCAATTAGAGAAAATTGCAGAAGAAGCCCGTGAAGATCTGGGCGACGACCTGACCGGAGCACCGGGAAAAAACCGGCGCGAACCGGGAAGGGTGAATCATTAACAATTATCCGGCATTTTCAGAAAAGTGCCGGGTTACCGATTAACTTTACTATTTTTGCAAGCAAAATTTTGGTGTTGTTCATCTCTTTCAGAATGGACAATGAAAAGGGAATCAGGTGAAAATCCTGAACAGACCCGCTGCTGTAAGCTCATTCATATCCTTGTGCAACACTCATAACCACTGTTCCGAAAAGCGGAATGGGAAGGACGCACAAAGGATGAGTAAGTCAGAAGACCTGCCAAAATGAAGGAAAACATATAATGGCTTTCGGGAAACAGGGCTTGAAAAGAACAGATAAACAGAAGTTTTCTCCAATTATTTCTTGCATAAACCCGCTTAATTGCTTTTGGCGTTTTATCCTGTGTCCGAAAATTTTGGACTTGGAAAATGATTTTATTCAGAAAATATGGTTTTTGTGTTGTAGTCTGCCTGCTTGCAGCCTTCAATCCGTTGTTTGGTCAGTCGAAAATGGACAGTCTGCAACACCTTGATGAGATTATGGTGGTTGCACCTTTTCAGCGGGAAATTATTCCGGCTCAGAAACTTGCAGGAGAAGATTTGAGATCATTGGGCAGCTTGTCGGTTGCCGATGCCATCCGCTATTTTTCGGGAGTGCAGATTAAGGATTACGGCGGAATCGGCGGACTGAAAACGGTTGATATCCGAAGCATGGGAACCAACCAGATGGGCGTTTTCTACGATGGCATCCAGTTGGGAAATGCACAAAATGGACAGATTGATCTGGGGAAATTTTCGTTGGATAATATTGAAGAAATATCGCTTTTTAACGGTCAGAAAAGTCAGATTTTTCAGCCGGCAAAAGATTTTGGAACGGCAGGAAGCATCTACCTGACTTCAAAAAAGCCGCGGTTTGAAAACGGCAAAAACATCAATCTGAAAGCTGTAGTCAAAACCGGTTCCTTTGGATTGTTCAATCCTTCCGTTCTTTTTGAACACAGGCTGTCGGACAGCATCAGCATTACCTTCAATGGTGAGTGGATTAACGCTGACGGCGAATATGAATTTCGCTACAAAAGGAAAAATCCGGAAGGCGATGTGGTTTATGACACCACGGCTATGAGAAAAAACGGCGATATCAATGCCACGCGAATGGAATTCGGGGTGCATGGCGCCATTCCTGACGGCGCATGGAACATGCGGGCATACAACTACAATTCCGAAAGGGGAATTCCCGGCGCCATCGTCAACAATGTGTGGCGGCGCGGCGAGCGGCTTTGGGACAACAACTCCTTTTTGCAGGGAACGCTGAAAAAGGATGTTTCACCCCATTTCAGGGCAATGGCAAATGCAAAATATGCCAATGATTTTACCCATTATATCAATAAGGACAACCATCTTTTGCAGGTTGACAACACCTATCGCCAGAAGGAAATTTACCTGTCAGCCGCCGGACTTCATTCACTGCTGAAAGGATGGGATGTTTCGCTCTCCTATGATTATCAATGGAATAAGCTGAACCGAAAAAATGAGTTGAATGAGGCTGAAACGGCGAATTTTCCCGTTCCTATAAGGAACCTGCACCTGATGGCACTTGCCACTGCTTTTGAGCAGGGAAAGCTGAAAGGGCAGGCAAGTATTCTGGGGATTTTTGTGCAAAACAGAATAAGCAATGAAGAGCAATCTGCTCAAGAAACTGCTTTTTCACCGGCTATTTTTCTCTCCTACAAACCGTTTTCATATCAAAACCTGAATTTCAACGCTTTTTTTAAGCAATCATTCCGAATGCCCACATTCAACGATCTCTATTACACCGATATGGGCAATGCAAACCTGCGCCCGGAGTATGTAACGCAATACAACATCGGGCTGTGGTATGAAAAAAACCGGAAGAACAGGGTTCTTTCCCATTTTCGCTTCAATACTGACGGATATTACAATGAAATAAAAGATAAGATTATTGCCTATCCCAAAGGGCAGCAGTTTCGCTGGACGATGCTCAACTTGGGCTATGTGGAGATCAGGGGTATTGATATTTCCATGCAAACTGCCTTTGAACCTGCAAGGGATTTTTCCGTCACCGGAAGGCTCCAATATACTTTTCAACATGCACAGGATTTTACCAATCCGGCTGACAACTATTATTCCCACCAGATTCCCTACATTCCGCATCACAGCGGCTCATTCACGGCAAACAGCCGGTTCAGGACATGGGGAATCAACTACAGTTTTATCTATGTTGGCGAACGTTATAACCAGCAGGAAAATATCCGATACAACCATATGCAGCCATGGTACACCAACGACTTGTCCGTTATGAAACAGCTGAAAATCATCGGTTATTCTGCCAAAATCAGTGCTGAAATCAACAATCTGCTGAGCCAGGATTACGATGTGATTCTGAACTACCCCATGCCCAAAAGAAATTTCCGAATTTCACTAAGTGTAGAAATATGAAGAAAAAGACATTAAACATATTAGTCTCAGTAATTTGCGTAATCCTAATTACGGTCATTCACTCCTGCCGCGAAGATGAATTGCTTTTTCCGGCGGAACAGGAAACAGTGCCTGTTGACAGGAATCCCGAATCTGAAATTTCAGGTATTTACCTGCTCAATGAAGGCAACATGGGCAGCAATAAATCGACGATAGACTTTTTGGATTTTCATACAGGAATTTATTCGAGAAACATTTTCCCGGAAAGAAATCCCAATGTTGTGAAAGAGATGGGCGATGTGGGCAACGACCTTCAGATATATGGCAATAAGCTCTATGTTGTGCTCAACGCTTCTCACAAAGTGGATGTACTGGATCTGTTTACGGCGAAAAAAATTGCCCAGATTGATATTCCCAACTGCCGTTTTATCCGTTTCCACGAGGGAAAAGCGTATGTTTCTTCCTATGTAGGACCGGTGGCGATGGACGATAATGCCCCCCTTGGCGCAGTGTATAAAATTGATACCGTAACTTTCAGGATAGAAGCAGAAGTTGCCGTTGGTTACCAGCCGGAAGAGATGGAAATTGTGGATAAATATCTTTTTGCAGCCAATTCAGGCGGTTACAGGGCACCAAACTATGACAATACCGTTTCGGTTATCAACCTTGACGGATTTAAACAGATAAAACAGATTCCTGTGGGCATCAATCTGCACCGCATCCGGGCAGATAAATACGGTAAACTTTGGGTCAGTTCTCAGGGCAACCGCAGCGATGTTTCTCCCGCACTGTTTGTGTTAGAAAAACAGGGCGCATCCGAAAATTGGATTATTACCGACTCTTTGGGGATTTCCTGCTCTAACTTTGCCATTCATGGTGATTCGCTCTTTTATTTCAGTGCAAAATCTGATTTTCTGACCGGAAAAAATAGTGCAGTTTATGGAATTGTAAATGTAAAAACCAAAGCGCTTGTTTCTGAAAATTTCATTTCAGACGGAACCGCAGAAGTGATAGAGATGCCTTACGGTATTGCAGTTCATCCAGAAACCGGTGAAATTTATATTACCGATGCCAAAAATTATGTCTCCAGCGGACAGCTGCATTGTTACGGCAAAACCGGAAAACGGAAGTGGAGTGTCCGTACCGGAGATATTCCCGCACACATTGCCTTTGTAAACAAAAAAACTCACAACAGAAGATGAAAAACAGAGTTAAAATTTCAATGCTTTTGGTTTTTGCAGGATTGCTCTCCTGCACCCGCGAAGAACCGTTTGTCAACATTGGTTTAGATGATTCCTACCGCATTGAGCGCATGAAAGCGCTGCACCTGAAACCGGAGCTGAGCGGGGATGCCTACCGCTGGACAATAGAAAACGGCGTCGGCGAAGATTCGCTGCTGTCAGAAGAACGAAACCTGATTTTCCTGGCGGAAAAACCCGGAAATTACAGCGTAACCTGCGAAATCATTGATGATGCCAATCCACTGAAACATACGCTGAAAATTCTGGTAACAGAAGAACTTATTGCATACAGTCCTTTCATTTCCAAAGTGTTTGAATACCATCCCGCACCCGGACAGTTTGTGAATAAAGCACCGGTTTACGAATCGGGAAATACTGAAAAGGATATGGTACGCAAAGCTGAGGAAGCTATCGCAGAGAATAATCAGAGAATTGTTTCTCTTGGCAGTTTTGGCGGTTATATCACCTTCGGATTTGACCACACGGTCATCAATGTGCCAGGCAAATACGATTTCAAAATTAGTGGAAATGCCTTTGCAGAACTCAATCCTGACGGCTCTGTCAAGCCGGGTGGAAGCAGCGAACCGGGAATCGTTATGGTTTCCTTTGATACCAACAACAACGGCATCCCCGACGATGAATGGTACGAACTTGCCGGGAGTGAATACCACAAACCCGAAACCATCAAAAATTATGAAATCACATATCATAAACCCGATTCCGATAAATCGCCGGTTGCAGGAACCGGAAGCCAGTCATTTATTACCGACATCACCTACATTCCCTGGGAAGATAATCAAGGGGACGAAGGGTTTGTGCATAAAAACAGCTTTCATCAGCAAAGCTACTGGCCGCTCTGGCTGAATGGCTCCCCCACTCTCACTTTTGGCGGCACCAGACTAAAAAGTAACGCAATAGATATGAGTGAAGAGCAGAATGGTTCACTCATTATTGAGCATTTCTATCCCTGGGGGTATGCCGATAACATGCCCGACAATATGGACAACGGCTTCAAAATTGACTGGGCTGTGGATGCAGAAGGCAATCCGGCCAAACTGCAAGGCATTGACTTTGTGCGCGTTTACACCGGAATTAACCACTATAACGGATGGAAGGGCGAAGCTTCAACCGAAATATCCGGCGCCCGGGATTTGCATGTTGAGAAAAGGTAAAGCCCCCTCTGGATTCCCCAAGCTTGCCTGCATTTAGCAGGGGGGAGAACTTCGCAGTCCTGCCACATCTCTTGCCCCAACCCTAAAGGGAGGAGATGTGGCAAAGAGAGTCAATGAAATCTTTTTTCGCTGCGCAAAAAATCTGATTATAACTCCCAGCCGTCCCGGTAAGTGTGCTTTATCCACTCTTCGCACATCTCCTGTGCATTCCATTTTACCGTTTGTTGTGCATCGGTTTCCACTTTTCGGGTAACGATATCTGAGTTGAACGGCAACAGTTTGGTTGTTGTCAATGTTTCTTCGGGCGAAATATTAGTAACTTTCATGTTTTCGCTGTCCCACAACAGTGTCTTCTTGAGTGACTGCATCCGCACGGCAAGATTTCCCATAACAACCATTTCATTGAAAGGTCCGGAATATTCAAAAGATGAAGATGGTTTACCTCCGTTTTTACAACAGTTTACAAAGTGCATTTCATGGCGACCGCCACCGTTTGGATCATCGGGGATGCGCTCCAGTTTTACTTTCGTTTCAGGAACATACTCTTCCCCGTTTTTATAAACCTTCCAGTTTGCGCCATAAGCCTGAGCTATCAGTGTTGCTTCGGTACCGACAAGCATAAATCCGCCGCCCGGATCCATCGGTGCGTTATAGGGCAGATCGAACGGACGCGGGGGCATCAGACCGCCATCGTACCAGGTCAGTTCAAGTTCAGGAAGCGCACAGTAGGGTAAATTTTTACGCGCCGGAAACAGGTAGGTAACCTGTGCGGAAACCGGAGCGCTTTCCGTATTTACCAAAGAAGAACTTGCCTGAAAAGCCTTGGGCGCTCCCAGTTTCAGTGCATAGTTGGGAACATCTAACAAGTGGCAGCCCATATCGCCCAAAGCTCCTGTTCCGTAATCCCACCAGCCTCTCCAAATCCACGGATGGTATTCGGGATTGTAGGGGCGCATTTTTGCGGGACCGATAAATAAATCCCAGTCTAAAGTTGGGGGAATTTCCACCTCCTTCAAAGGCTTGGGCATTCCCTGCCGCCAAATCGGGCGGTTTGTCCATACATGAGCCTCCGCAACAACACCCAAACAACCGCTTTGCACAACTTCGGCAACCTCATACACGCTATCGCTGGAGTGTCCTTCATTCCCCATTTGCGTTACTACACCGGTTCTTTCAGCTAATTCGGTTAAATATCTCGATTCCCAGACCGAATGTGTCAGCGGTTTCTGAAGATAGACGTGTTTGCCTAACTCCATTGCAGCAGCAGCAGGCAACGCATGAGTGTGGTCGGGCGTTGCAATGACCACCGCATCAATATCCTTCTGTTTTTCAAGCATCTGGCGATAATCTTTCCACTTTTCAGCTTTCGGATAGGCTTCAAACACTCTGTTGGCATAATTCCAGTCCACATCGCACAAAGCCACAATATTCTGATTGGGCATATTCCTGATATTTGTGAACCCTTTTCCGCCAACACCAATTCCGGCAATATTCAGTTTGTCGCTGGGTGCAACATGTCCTAACCCTGCAACGGCACGACTTGGAATAATACTGATACCGGCTGCGGCGGCTGCCGTAGTTCCTATAAAATTACGGCGTGAAAATGTAGTTTTAATTTTTTGACTCATGGTGAAACTTATTAATTTTTATAATGTTTCTTATTTTGTATGTAAAACTATTCATTATTAGCGAACTTTAAAAATGTGACGAAAAAAAGTGTTCGGATTTATTTAATGATTTGAGTTAAAAAATGACTATTTTTACATGTTTGCTTAAATTTGCAGGAAAAGCTACAAAACAAAGACCTCCCAAAGCCATACCGATAAAATAGTTAATATTTATAGAAGCTTAAGAGTGATATTTAAAAATTAATTAGAATCCCATGAAAAATCACAATAACAACATAAACAAAGGCAGCTTTACAAATATGGGGATGGCTCATCCAAAAGTTGATTTCGGATCATTGCAAATTGCTTCCGAAAAGAGCAATTCCATAAAAATTCAAAACGAGATAAATAAAGGCATTTCTTCTGAAAAACATACTTACCCTGTATTACAGATGAGTTGCGCATCCTGTGCAGCAAATATCGAACGTATTTTGAAGCATCAGGAAGGCGTGGTTGATGCTGCCATAAACTTTGCCGCGGCTTCTGTTACCGTTGAGTTTTTGCCCACGCTTGTGCAACCTGCCGGACTGAAAAAGGCAGTACAGGATGGCGGATACGATATGGTGATTGAAAGTCAGAAAGATGAAATTGAGACTCTGGAAGATATTCATCAGAAAAAATTCAGCCGCCTGAAAAAGCGCACCTGGGGAGCAGCTTTGCTCTCACTCCCCATAGTCATTATCGGAATGTTTTTTATGAATATTCCCTATGCCAACGAAATCATGTGGATACTCTCCACGCCGGTACTGGTGTGGTTCGGGCAAGGTTTTTTCGTAAATTCATGGAAACAGGCTAAACACCGCACGGTGAGCATGGACACATTAGTTGCACTCAGCACGGGAGTAGCATACCTTTTCAGCATGTTCAACACACTTTTTCCGCAGGTCTGGCATCAGCGGGGACTTGAAGCGCATGTCTATTTTGAAGCGGCTGCCGTTATCATCACTTTCATTCTGCTGGGGCGTGTTCTTGAAGAAAAGGCAAAAGGGAACACTTCTGCCGCACTGAAAAAGCTGATTGGGTTACAGCCTAAAACCGTTACCCTGATTACCGGTGAAGGAGAGCAGAAACAGATTCCGATTGAAGAAGTGAAAATTGGCAATGCCATTTTGGTGAAACCCGGTGAAAAAATTGCAGTTGACGGAAAAGTGATAAACGGTAATTCCTATGTGGATGAAAGCATGCTGAGCGGTGAACCTGTTCCGGTGCTCAAACAACAGGATGATACTGTTTATGCAGGCACCATAAATCAGAAAGGAAGTTTTCAGTTTCGGGCAGAAAAAGTTGGTGCAGAAACCATGTTAGCGCAAATTATTCAGATGGTTAAAGATGCACAGGGCAGCAAGGCGCCCGTGCAAAAACTGGCTGATAAAATTGCATCCGTATTCGTTCCGGTGGTGATGTCCATCGCTTTAATAGCTTTCCTCATCTGGAACCTTGCCGGTGGTGCAAATGGTTTCACTCACGGACTGCTTGCCATGATAACCGTTCTGGTTATTGCATGTCCGTGTGCTCTAGGACTTGCCACGCCAACTGCAATCATGGTTGGAATCGGCAAAGGCGCCGAAAACGGAATATTGATTAAAAATGCCGAAAGCATTGAGCTGGCAAAAAAAGTTAACGCCGTTGTTTTGGACAAAACCGGAACCATCACAGAAGGGAAACCGGAAGTGACGGATATTCACTGGCTCAACGAAAATGAGTCTGCAAAATCAATTCTCTACAGTTTGGAAAAACAATCTGAGCACCCTTTGGCAGAAGCAATTACCAGCCACTTTGGAGAGATTGGGATTACGCCCACCACCGATTTCGAAAGTATCACGGGGAAGGGTGTACGGGCTGATGCAGCAGGCAAAACATGGTTTGCCGGTAACAAAAGGCTGCTCAAGGAGAATAATATCCATATTGATTCCTCACTGAATGAAGCGGCTAAAAGATGGAGCGATGAAGCAAAAACGGTTATCTGGTTTGCCGACAGTGAAAATGCTGTTTCAGCAATAGCGATAGCCGACAAAATCAAGGAAAATTCGGCAGAAGCAATCCATCGTTTACAAAACTCCGGAGTTGAAGTCTATATGCTCACCGGCGACAATGAAAATACTGCAAAAGCCATTGCTTCGCAAGCCGGAATCAACCATTTTAAAGCGGAAACACTGCCCGGGGAAAAAGCAGAATTCATTAAAAATCTTCAAACCGAAGGTAAAGTTGTTGCCATGGCAGGCGACGGCATAAATGACAGCGCAGCATTAGCACAGGCAGATGTGGGTATTGCCATGGGAAAAGGCAGCGACATTGCCATGGATGTTGCCGAAATGACCATCATTTCTTCCGATCTGAACAAAATACCCCAGGCAATCAAACTCTCCAAGCAAACCGTTGCAACTATACGTCAAAACCTGTTCTGGGCGTTTATCTACAACGTAATAGGAATTCCCATCGCAGCCGGTATTCTTTATCCGTTCGCCGGATTTTTGCTGAATCCCATGATTGCAGGTGCCGCAATGGCAATGAGCAGCGTTAGTGTGGTTACTAACAGCCTGAGATTGAAATGGGAAAAGGATTGATATACTGTTATCTAACATTATATCTTTTCTGTAACAACTATATTTGCTTCAAATGGCATTTTTAATTTCAAATGGAAAAATCATTGGAGAAGATGAACTTGCTTCCCATATTTTCTTAGCAAAAACATCGTTTAGCTTCTCACAAAAAGTATGGTATGGCTACGGAGGGATTCCCCTTTTTTCTGAAAACATGGAGCAGATTCAAAAACAGGTGAATGCACTTAAACTCCCTTTCCCCAAAGGGTTTGAAAACCGAAATGAGTTGCACCGGCTGACAAAGCGTATGTTGAATAAAAACAACTATTACCGCTCGGGACATCTAAATATCCGGTTGTTTTGGAATGAGATGAATGTCAGCTCGCTGATTACCGCAAACACTTTTAGCACATTTGAATTTCCTTTTACCGAAAATGGAATTTTGGCACAATTTGGTCAGCACAAAAAGGATTCTCAGAACAGCTTCAATCGCTACCCTTTCTACAACAAAATTTTCTGGCAGGCTGCACTTGCCCAAACAGACAGGTCTCCGCATCAGCAGGTTATTTTTCTGAATGAAAAGAATTTCATTTGCGAATGTGCAAATGCCAATATTTATATGGTTAAAAACAATGAACTGATCACCCCGGCCCTTTCTACAGGCTGCTATGAAGATGTTTTGCGGAGTCGCATCCTTGAAACGGCAAAACAATATGAGCTGCTTGTTTTAGAATCGGAAACGGTTAAAACGGAGGACATTTTTGAGATGGATGAAGTTTTTTGTGTTTCGGAAAGTAATGGTTTTCAATGGATTCTCGGTATTGACAACAGACGCTAT
>CAYNOQ010000082.1:0-11538 GCA_964398855.1 uncultured Mariniphaga sp.
TTATCTGTGGAACAGTCATTAACGATGATTATTTCTTTTCCGAAACCATATTGCAGCTCTACCGCTATCACGCGGTCAAGAATTGCATGGATGGTTTTTTCTTCATTATAAACCGGAATAACGATGGATAATATCATTTTTGTTTGTCTGAATTTTTAAAAATTGAGCAAAGATAACGAAGTGGAATGATTATTTTCCGGTTTGGATTTGGTTTTTAGCAGCCAATTCATTTTCAATGATTCTTCGCGGGTTGCCGGATTCAAAAACTGCCAGGTAATCCGGTTCATTCCTCTCTGTTTTATCTGAAAAACGGTATCGGGTTCAAAGCCCAGATGCAGAATTTCATTGTATTTAATTTCATTGGTATAAAGCCATGTTCCCGGTCTTTCCATCGCTTCATGCAGTTGCTCCCATGTTGTGATATTTCCAACGTGCTCTTTTGCGTAAAAAAAGAGTGCATACTCTTCCAGTCCGAAATTATAAAGCTGCTCGCCGGGCAGTTTTTCCGATTCAAAAATCTCCAGCGCCTGCCGGTATCCCTGATATTCAAACAACCGGGGAATGACCTGCACATTCAGGTAAAGGTTAAATCCGGCAGCAACAGCAACCGAAAAAAAGAGAACTTTTTTGATTAAATTCTTCTCAACGAAGAAAAATAATCCTGCCAGCAATAAAATTCCGGACAAAATCAGTATTGGTGCCAAAATTCCGGTTTGCTCAATTTTTATGGCGACAAAAAAGAGCAGAAAAACGATAAAAATCAGGAAAGGAAGCTGAAAAAAGAGCATTTTTCTTCCGAATTGTTCGGACTGCAAAACGAAGGTTTGCAACCTTCCGGCTGCAATCACGGACAAAAGTGGTATGAACATCATCACATAGTTTGGCGCTTTTCCGCGCGCAATGCTGTAAACCACAAGCAGAACCAAAACGCTTCCGAAAATGGCAACTCCGGTTTTATTGACAGCTTTTGCAGCAAACCAGCTTTTAACTTCAACAAAAAGAGCATTTAACAAAATGATTGTCCAGGGAAGGAAAGCCCACAGCAGGTTATAGATATAATAGAACGGATCGCTGCTGGAGCCGGCAACTTTGCCCGAAACACGCCCTAAATTATTGTCAATAAAGTAGAAACGAATTCCGGCAACGCCGAAATTTTTCCACAAGTGAAAAAGCGCCGGGGATATTATCAGCAGCACAAGCAAAATTCCGGCAAGCCATTTCGGATGAAAAAGTTGTCGGAAATCCTTTTTCAAAATCAGCTGAAAAAGAACAAAAAAGAAGGGTAAAACCGTACCAACCGGACCTTTTGTCAGCATTGCCAAACCAACCCCGGCAAAACCAAGTATGAAATGTAACTTTTTTTGGTTTTTGAAATATTCTGCAAACTGCCAGATTGCCAAAACCACAGCTGAATATAAAACTGAATCGGTATGGAAATCGAACAGATAAAGAAAAAACATCTGAGAAGTTCCGGTAATCAACGCCGCCAGTTTGCCGGCAGATTTGCCATAAACCACTCTGCCCAAACGATAGGTAAAACAGATGCCGGCAACCGCAAAAAGAAACGGAAAAAGTTTATAGGCAAAATTTGTGTTTCCAAACAGCTGAATACCCAAACCTGCCAGCCAGAAAAAGAGATGCGGCTTCTGGTCATACGGTTCGCCGTTTATTTTCAGGCTGAGCCAGTTGCCCGATTCGGTCATTTGCCGGGAGATTGCCGCATACAGCCCGGAGTCGCCGGTCAGGTCGATGAACAGTCCGAAAATCCAGGCAAGCACAACGAGCAGCAGCAGAAAAAACCACAACCCTTTTTTCGCAATTCGATTTTCCACCATCTTCTCATCAAAATTGATTCAACAAAATAAGCGATTTATTATACCGTTTGAAAACAGAGAGGGAAAAATAAAATATGTTTTTAAATTAGCGGAAAAATTTACTGATGGACAAAATAGCAATATTTCCGGGTTCATTCGACCCTTTTCATGTGGGGCACGAGTCAATAGTGCGCCGTGCCATCCCCCTTTTCGATAAAATTTTTGTTATGATTGGCTACAATGCCAATAAAAAATCATTTTTCCCCATTGAAAAGCGAATCGAATGGATAAACAGGGTTTTTGAGAATGTGGATAAAGTGGAGGTGCGCCTTCACGAAGGGCTGACAGTAGATTTTTGCAAGGAGGTGAATGCCGGATACATTCTCAGGGGAATCCGCACTTCTGCCGATTTTGAATATGAGCGCGCACTCGCCCAGATCAACAAGAAGATGCATCCTGAAATTGAAACCGTATTTCTGCTTACCCTGCCCGAGCACACTCCGGTGAATGCAACCATTATCCGGGATATTATTTTCCATGGTGGCGATGCCGGCATGTTTCTTCCCAAAGGACTTCAAATCAGTGAATTTAAAATAGAGAACTACAAATAATTCGGAATGAAGGAACGGATTCTTGTGTTTTTTTTCTCACTGCTTGTTTCATTGCCGGCATTGGCAATTCGAATAGAGGGAAAAAACAGGGAGTACGCCGAAAAAGAAATTGAATTTTACCGTTTTTCCGATCCGGTTACTCAGGAAAAAGAGCTTGTTTTCACCTTGAAACCCGACGAGGAAGGGAATTTCACCGCCGATACCGAAGTGCCCCAAACTACGTTTGTTTTCAGCGATTTCGGTATTTACCGCGGGTTGCTTTTTTTAGAACCGGGAAAAAACCTGAAACTGCTGTTTCCGCCCCTGCGGGAAAAATCTTTTGCCGACAGCAAAAATCCCTATTTCGAACCGGTTGAATTCTGGTTTTCAACCGAAAAAGGGGATCAGCTCAATGACCACATTTCTATCTTCGACTCTAAGCTGAATCTGCTCACCGACAAATTTTTCAATCAGCTCTATTTTATGCAGTCGCAAAGCGCTTTTGATTCGGTAAAAACGCAGCTTTCGGAAGTAGCGGATATTTCCGCTTCGCCGGTTTTTACAACACATAAAAATCTGAAACTGAAATCACTGGAAGCTGATGTTTTCAGACTGAAACCGGAAACAGTTTCCAAAAAGCTGATGAAAACCGAACAGGAATTTCTAAGTCATCCCGCTTTTTTGGAGCTTTTTGATAAAACTTTTGCAAACAAGCTCAGCTTTGAAGCGCGCGCGGCAGGCGGAGACAAAATCAGACAGACAGTTGCTGCAAGAAATGTGACTTTTCTTAAAAATTTAGTAAATGAAAAATATAATATTTCCGGTTCATTTGCCGATCTGGTTCTTTTGAAAATACTGCACGACGCATTCTACTCCGGTGATTTCCAGCAAAATGACATTTTAGCCATCATATCTTCGCCTGCGTTATCCGCCGATAGTAATCAGTATATCCGGCATATTTCCGAAAACATTTTGAAAAAACTGAAATTTCTGCAAAAAGGAAGCAAGGCGCCGGTGATTTGTCTGAAAGATACAAACGGGCACAATGTCTGCTCCGACAGTACTCCGGCAGACGATAAAAAATTCAAATACCTGATTTTTGCCGACACCGAGATGATTGTTTGCCGGGAACATCTGAAATACCTGACACGAATTGATGAAATGTTTCAAAAGCAGCTTGAAATCATCATCGTGCTGAGAAAAAGCGACATCATCGGGATGAAAATCTTTTTGGACAAAGAGAAAATCCCGGGTATTCATCTGGTAGATGAAAACAGTGAATTTGCCGAAAAATACAGAGTAAAATCCTATCCTTCCTGCCTGTTAATCAATCATATCCACGAGGTGGAATTTCAACAGGCGTTCGCACCAATGGATGGTTTTGAGCAGCAGTTTGGCACCTTTTTGCAGCAGCATCTTTTTGAGCAACAGCGCAATCAGGAGCGATAGTGGAAAATCAGTTGTTTCAGGTTTTCGTAGGTGTTTTGCAGCACTTCGTCTATTTCTTCAGGTGAAAACCATTTCAGGCGGGTAATTCCCTCTTCACTTTGCGGAAAAGCTTCTTCTTCTTTATCATAACTCATTTCAAACCATGCAGTTTCCTTAAAAATCCATTCTCCTTTTGTTTCGGGATAATGCGACTGATAGATGTGATAGGTAGAAAACAGCGGTTTAACAATCTGATGCCCGGTGATGCCGCACTCTTCCGAAACCTCCCTCAGCGCAGTTTCCGAAAAAGTTTCCCCCTTCTCCGATTTTCCTTTAGGCAAATCCCATTTTCCGTTTCGGAAAATAAACAGCAGCCTGCCTCCCCGGATGACTACTCCACCGGCTGCCGGCATTTCAAGAAAAAGTGAGCGAAAATCACGAAAAAAGCGTTCCGGCTCCGGGTGAGTCAAAAAAACTGTAGAATCACTGTTTTTCAGGAAATTATCAAACCATTTTTGGATTGCTGCAACCGTTGAATCTTCCTGAAAATTAACAGTCAGATTATTTTTTTCAACATCCTCAGGTGTGCAAATCTCAATCAAACGGTCATTCAGAAAAACTTTATATTTTTGTTTCATTGTTTTCAAATTTTAAAATACAATTATAATCAGACTATGGCACAGACACAAATTGAAGTTGCAAAAAAACTCCTTGAGATAAAAGCAGTTAAAGTTCAGCCGCTTAAACCGTTCACATGGGCTTCGGGGTGGAAATCCCCCATCTACTGCGACAACCGCAAAATATTATCCTTTCCTGAAACGCGAACTTTTATCCGCGACAAATTTGCCGAAATTATTCGGAAAAAATACCCGCAGGTTGAAATAATTGCCGGAGTGGCAACCGGCGCAATTGCGCACGGCGCTCTGCTTGCAGAAATTCTGGAGCTTCCGTTTATTTATGTGCGCTCTGCACCGAAAGGGCACGGACTTGAAAACCGGATTGAAGGCAAACTGCTTCCCGGACAAAAAGTGGTTGTGATTGAAGACCTGATTTCTACCGGCGGAAGCAGTCTGAAAGCTGCCGAAGCAATTAAGGAATCCAAAGGTGAGGTGTTGGGTATGCTCTCAATTTTTACCTACAACTTTGATATTGCCAATGAGAAATTTCAACAGGCAGACATCGAACTCACTTCGCTCAGCAACTACAACACGCTGATTCCCACAGCGCTCGAAATCGGACATATTACGGAAGATCAGGTCAATACGCTGATGGAGTGGCGCAAAGACCCCGCAAACTGGAATAAACAATAAACTTATGAGCATTCAAAAGTATGTCAGCGATGTGAAATTAATCGGACATCAACAGCAGGTTGTTTTCGATTATCTTTCAAATTTTGAAAACTTTTCCCAATACCTGAATGAAGGCCTGTTCGAGAAAATTGCAGAACAGGTTCCCGGTATTAAAATCAGTGATTTTCAATCGGACAGGGACTCCTGCCGGTTTTCAATTTCAGGTTTGGGAACCGCAGATATCCGAATTGTGGAACGCGAACCCCATAAAACCATTAAAGTTGAAGGTTCCGGAAGTCTGCCGATTGGCATCACCTTTTGGATTCAACTGCTTCCCGCATCTGAAATGCAGACCAAAATGCGGCTGACATTGCACACTGACCTGAACATGATGATGAAAATGATGGTTGGAAACAAACTGGAAGAGGGCATTAATCAGCTGGCAGAAACGATAAAAAATCTGCCCTACGAATAATTTTCTGCTCAAATCACAAATTCCACCTCTTTAAACATATATTCAGACCGTTTGCCCGAGCGATCTTCAAGAATAAGTTGCCCGAACTCTCCGGTTCCTGAAATTTTAGCTTCAAACAAAACATCCTCTTTCCTGTAGAACGCCCATTCATCTTTTCGAAACAAATCCTGATGGTATGCTGTATCAATCTTTTCCAAAAAGCCCGACTCCAATCTGCCGAGCCAGTTCATAAACAGTGAATGCAGCTGCAAAACCACATCTTGAGTGTCATAATCTTTTTTTGTCAACATTTTGAGAGAGACGGCATTGGGGTGCGCTGGTGAAAATTGTTCCTGATTCAGATTGATGCCAAACCCAACCACCGCCGAATGAATCCGGCTTCCCAAAACAGCAGTGTCAATTAAAATTCCGGCAATTTTCTTATTTCCGACATAGATATCGTTGGGCCATTTTATGCTGACTCCGTCAACCTTTTCTGCCAACCACTCGTAAATGGTGATGCTGATAATTTTTGACAGATAGAACTGTTGTGCAGCCGGAAGAAATTGCGGAAAAACAATAATACTTGCCAAAAGATTTTTTCCGGGAGCGCTTTCCCATAAATTTCCACGCTGTCCTCTGCCACTTTTCTGGTAATCTGACACAACGACACTGCCATTTTTAACACTACCCTGCGAAATAAGCCGGTTGGCATAGTTGTTGGTCGAATCAACTTCCGTTAAAGTAATGATATTCAGCTTTTCCCTTTTCATTTTCAAGACAAGATTATAATTTGTTTTATGAACAGACTGTTAAGTAAAAAATGCAAATTTGCTGATAATTTTTCACTCTGCTATTAAAAGGGAAACGAAGCCGGAAAATGGAATATCCAAAATCAGATATATAGTAAAAAAGCTATCTTTGTAGTCCTAAATAGAATATATGGTTAAAAACTCGGAAAGTACGGAAAATTTAAAAAAAGCAATCCTTGAAGGGATACAAAAAATTAAAGGAAAAGAGATAAAAGTTATTGATTTAAGCACAATTCATTATACAGAATGTGATTTTTTTGTAATATGCCACGGAACATCCACAACACAGGTAAGCTCCATCGCGCAATCAGTTGAAAAGATGGTGGAAGAAGATACCGGCAACAAAGCCAGGCACACGGAAGGATACCAAAATGCTCTCTGGGTTTTATTGGATTACGGAGAAATTGTGGTTCACATTTTCCACGAAACAGCAAGAAACTTCTACAATCTTGAAGGGCTTTGGGCAGATGCAAAAATAGTTACTGAAAATTCGGAGAATTAGAAACAGATTATGACAGACACCAAAAAAAATAAAAAAATTCCGCCTCCGCAACCACCGGGGAACCCATTTACAGGCGGTGATAAAAAGGGAGACAATAAAAATCCGAAGAAATCAAAATACAATGTATTTTGGATTTACGGAATTATTGCTCTTGTTTTCTTAGCAGTTCAGTATTACATGAGCTACAGCAGCAGTCCGGCAGAGACCAACTGGAGCGAAGTGAAATCGGTCATGCTTGCAAACAATGACATTGAACGCATTGTGGTTGTTAATGAAAAAAAAGCCAATATCTACCTCAAAAAGAGCAGCATTTCAAAATATGAGCAGCAGTTTAGCGAAGCTTTTACGAAACCTGCGGAAGAGGGTCCTCATTTTACGTTCATCATCGGATCGGTTGAAACATTTGAACGCAACCTCCGCGAGGCGCAGGAGGATTTGCCGGAGGAAATTTTGCCGGAATACAAGGAAGAACGCAATTGGGCAGGTGAAATCCTCTGGACTATCGGTCCTTTTGCACTGATTATCTTACTGTGGCTCTGGATTTTCAGAAGAATGAACCGCGGCGGTGGCGGTGCAGGAGGAATTTTCAACGTTGGCAAATCACAGGCAAAAATATTCGATAAAGATCAGAAAGTTACCACTTCATTTAAGGATGTTGCCGGTTTGGCGGAAGCCAAACAGGAAGTGGAAGAGATTGTGGAGTTTCTGAAAAGTCCGGAAAAATACACGAAACTTGGCGGGAAAATCCCCAAAGGAGCTTTGCTTGTAGGTCCTCCGGGAACCGGAAAAACGCTGTTGGCGCGCGCAGTAGCGGGCGAAGCCAGCGTTCCCTTTTTCTCCATGTCGGGTTCCGATTTTGTGGAAATGTTTGTGGGTGTGGGTGCTTCCCGTGTCCGCGACCTGTTCAAGCAGGCAAAGGCAAAAGCGCCCAGCATCATCTTCATTGATGAGATTGACGCAATTGGCAGGGCGCGGGGCAGAAATCCCAATTTCGGCGCAAATGACGAGCGGGAAAATACGCTCAATCAGCTACTTACCGAAATGGACGGATTTGATACCAACAGCGGCGTAATCATTTTAGCCGCCACCAACCGCGCCGATATTCTCGACCGTGCACTGCTGCGCGCCGGGAGATTCGACCGTCAGATTCATGTTGAACTTCCCGACCTGATTGAGCGTGGTGAGATTTTTAAAGTGCACCTGCGTCCACTGAAACTGCACGAAGAGGTGAAAGTGGAATTTCTGGCAAAACAAACTCCCGGATTTTCCGGCGCCGATATTGCCAACGTCTGCAACGAAGCTGCACTGATAGCAGCCCGGATTAACAGGGATTCAGTAACAAAACAGGACTTCCTCGATGCAGTTGACCGGATTGTGGGCGGACTTGAAAAAAAGAACAAAATCATCTCTCTTGACGAGAAAAAGACCATTGCCTATCACGAAGCCGGACACGCCACCATCAGCTGGCTGCTGGAACATGCGCATCCGCTGGTGAAGGTAACAATTGTGCCGCGTGGCAAAGCGCTTGGCGCCGCATGGTATCTGCCCGAAGAGCGCTCCATCACCACCAAGGAGCAGCTGCTCGACGAAATGTGCTCGGCTTTGGGCGGGAGAGCAGCTGAAGAGTTGGTTTTCAGTCAGGTATCTTCCGGCGCACAAAACGATCTGGAAAAAGTGACAAAACAGGCTTATGCCATGGTGAGCTATTTTGGAATGAGCGAAAAAGTGGGGCACGTCAGTTTCTACGACTCAACCGGGCAGACAGACTATTCGTTTACAAAACCATATAGCGAAAAAACTGCCGAACTGATTGACTCCGAAGTGAAAGAAATAATTGAAGAGCAGTATCAGCGAGCAAAGGATGTGTTGAGAAAAAATGCTGAAGGGCATAAGAAACTGGCTGAAATGCTACTTGAACGGGAAGTCATTTTCAGTGAGGACCTTGAAGTTATTTTCGGAAAACGGAAGTGGGAACGAACACTCATCGAAAATAACAACAATCAGAATAGAAGCAAACCGGCAGAGAGCGGACAAAAAGAGAAGACCGAACCTGAACAGGAGATAAAACCGGATAGTGAAAATCAAATAATTTCAGCATAATTAATATTATCGAAATGGAAAAAGGATGGAAAAATGTGTTGATAACAGCGCATGAATACAAAGCCAACATGGCAAAAGACTTACTCGAAAACTCTGGTATAAAAGCAGTTGTAATGGATCAACAGGATACTGCGTACAAATCGTTCGGCGAATATGTGGTTTATGTGAATGAAGCCGACGAACAAAATGCCTTAGAACTTTTAAAAGAGTTGAAGCATTGAAAGAGTTAAGCAGAAGAACGGTAACCGGGATTATTTATGTTGCGGTAATGATAGCCGGAGTTGCTATTCATCCCGTTTTATTTGCTCTTGTTTTCGGCATTTTGCTGTTCCTTACCCAGTTAGAATTTTATCAACTGGTTGAAAAAGCGGGCAGCAGTCCCCGGAAAAACACCGGACTGACATTGGGAGTACTTCTTTTTGCCACCTGTTTCGGCATTGTCAATAATCTGTTGCCAGCCAGGTCTTATCTGCTGTTTATCCCGGCGCTCACTTTCATCTTTTTGTATGAAACCTTCAGCCAGAAACCGGGCATTTTAACCAACAGTTCAATAACATTCACCGGTTTTGTTTATGTGGCAATCCCTTTCAGCCTGCTAAATTTTATGGTTCATCCGGGGTATCCCGCTTTCACTGAGTTTAATTCAAAAATTCTGCTTGGGGTTCTGATGCTGGTATGGACTTATGATTCAATGGCTTATCTGATTGGCTCAAAGCTTGGGAAAAATAAAATTCACGAAAGAATTTCACCAAATAAAACCTGGGAAGGTTTTATCGGCGGCGCTGTTTTTACCATTGCAGCCGGCATTCTCTGTTTTCTGATTCTCCGCTACTTCACATTAACCAACTGGATAACAATCGCATCAATCGTAATTGTTTTCGGAACGTTGGGCGACCTTTTTGAATCCATCATCAAGCGGCGGTTAAATGTAAAGGATTCGGGAACCATGTTGCCCGGACACGGCGGATTACTGGATCGCTTTGACAGTTTGCTTTTTGTAATACCGGTTGTTTTTGTTTGGTTATCTTTGACCGGAAATTTTTAAGCTATGCAAATTCATAAAGAAGGGAAAAAAATAATTCCGGTGGCATTTGTGATTATTGCCGCACTCGATATGCTCATCTATTTCACGCTGCGCGACCATCTTATTTTTTACTTTTTGATTGCCGGTTCTCTGTTTTTAGCCGGATTAGTTGTCTATTTTTTTCGTGAACCCGACCGGGAAATTGAGCAGAACGGAAATCATATTCTTGCTCCTGCCGACGGCGAAATCATAGACATCAAAAAAGTTCACGAAAGTGAATATTTCGATGACGAGCGCCTTCAGGTTTCCATTTTTATGTCGGTGTTCAACGTGCACCAAAACCGTGCTCCGGTTGCCGGCGAAGTTGTTTATCAAAACCATAAAAGGGGAGCGTTTTACCCCGCTTTCGTAAAAAAATCGTCAGAAAAAAATGAACGCTGCTCTACCGTTTTCAAAATGGAAGACGGAACGGAGATCATGTCGCGGCAAATTGCCGGAACCGTGGCTCAACGCATAGTAACCTACAAAAAAGCAGGTCATTTTGCCGAGCAGGGCGAAGAGTACGGGTTTATCCGCTTTGGCTCCCGCGTTGATCTGTTTCTTCCTGTTCATGCCGAAACTGTAGTAGCGCTGAATCAAAAAACCGAAGGGGGAAAAACAGTTATTGCCTCTTTAAAATAGACCGGAATGAACCAGATTGTCAAGCAAATTCCCAATACAATCACTTTACTTAACCTCCTGACCGGCTCACTTGCCGTTATTTTTGCAATTGACGGGCACCTCGTCTGGGCAGGAATTTTTATTTGTGCTGCTGCAATTTTTGATTTTTTGGACGGATTTGCGGCGCGGCTTCTCAAAGCTCACTCCGAAATTGGTAAAGAGCTTGACTCACTGGCAGATTTAATCTCTTTTGGTCTTGCTCCCGCAGCAATTTTATTTACGCTGCTTGAGTTCTCCCTTTTCGGAAAAAACCAACCCATCTATGAGATTGCCGCCAGCCCCGGACAATGGCTCATTCTTTTTTCAGCACTGCTCATTCCGCTCACAGGCGCATTGCGCCTTGCGCGGTACAACTCCACCACACAAAGCTCTGCTTTTTTCAGAGGTTTGCCCATTCCGGCAAACGGTATTTTTTGGGCAGCAATGGGACTGATGCTCGAAGTGCAGCGGTATCCGGAGTTGCTGAAATTTGTCTTTTCAACCCGCAATTTACTGATTCTCGGACTGTTCACTTCCGGAATGATGCTTATCACTCTACCCATGTTTTCGTTGAAAATAAAGAACATAAGATGGGGAGAAAATTGGTTCTGCTTCATTTTTCTTCTGATTTCACTGGCTCTGATTATCATGTTTAGCGCCTACGGACTGGCACTGGCTGTCCTGCTCTATATTTTTATGAATATCGGATTATATTTAGCCGGAGTGCGCTTTCTTTGAACTAACCACAAGACAAATCTTACGGTTAATCCTCCGTTGGCGTCGATTTGCAATAGGCGCCCCGCAGGCTGGAATATAGCCTTATTCT
>CAYNOQ010000083.1:0-11486 GCA_964398855.1 uncultured Mariniphaga sp.
TGCGATTCGGAAAATTATCATAAAATGAGTTTGTGTACATTCTCAGACCGGTTTCCGTGCTGAATACCGGCTTTCTGGATACCTTGGCTTGCGGAAGTTCCTCCATCTCACATGCAACGAGTACAGAGATTGCTATAAATATTAATACTATTTTTTTCATGTGTACTATTTTTATTTTTAAAAAGTCATTCATAAAAGTCAATTAAATTTTATCTCTTTTTAATAACAGATTCTATTTACCGACTAAAAAGTTATGGATAAACCTGCACTTATACTCTTGAGTATAGGATAGTTATAGGAATATCCCCCATTGCTGATAATTGAGTTTGTTCCTCCGCTGGCAGCTGCTGATTTGGCATCTGTGTCTTCACCATAAATATTCCCGACATCAAAGTTTTTGGTGTGCCTATACAGTGGTGACCATGCCCAAAGATTTTCGCCTGTCAGATAAATGCGGGCTGCCTGCATCTTCATTGAAGAGATCCATTTGTGCGGCAGGTTGTAACCAATTTGCAGGTTTTTCAGCCTGATGTAAGCTACGTTTTGCAGATACCTGGTTTGAACCACCGACAATTCACGGGTGCTCTGAAGCGCTACATAACCACGATAGCGCGGGAAATAGGCATCCGGATTGTCTTCCGACCAGATATTTCCAATCATTGAAGAAGGAATATTATTGTACGGGCGGTTGTATTGCCCCCAGAACAGTGCATTGTCCGTTCCGGGCCACCAGTGCTGTCTGCCCACTCCCTGAAAGAATGCACTGACAAAAATTCCGTTCCAGTCAGCGCCTAAGTTAAAGCTGTGCGTAAATCTTGGATTTGAGTTGCCGATGACTTTCCTGTCGCCGGGATCGCCCACTTTGTTGGTTCCGTAGTCGATAACATCATCGTCGTTCAGATTTTTGAATTTAATGTCACCCGGCAGCCAGGTTCCTGAATTGGATGCAAAATAGAGCCTCTGTGAAGGATGATTTTTAACATCTTCTTCTGAAGTGAAAAATCCTTCGGTAACATATCCCCAGATTTCACCAATGGTCATCCCTTCATAGTAGTTGACTCTTGCATCGAGATAACTTCCAAGGTCTTTTTCGGGATTGGTGTATTTGTCGATTTTGGAAACATAGTCAGCTAAGGTGAAGCGAAGATTGTAATGGAATGGTTTGTCTGCAACCGTAAATTTGTCATTCCAGCTCAGACTGAGTTCCCAGCCTCTGGTAGTCATGTCGGCGTAGTTTCCCTTTGGTGCCGTGGCGCCAAATGTTGCAGGCAGGTCAACTCCCACGGTGTACATATCGGTGGTTTTGCGGATATAGGCATCTCCCGAAAAGCGCATTTTTCCACTCAAAAGCCCCATGTCCACTCCAAGGTTGGTAGTAGTTGCAGTTTCCCAGGTCAGTCCGTCCGGAATAACCGCAGGCGCAGAAGTCTTTTGATTCAGTGCACCGTTGATCAGTCGTCCCATCTGACTGATGCTGAATAGCTCACTGTATGCATACGAAGCGATATTCCCGTTTCCGAGCGAACCAAAAGAAGCGCGCACTTTCAGGTCAGAAATGGCTTTGTCACTCACATTCCAAAATGATTCTTCCGAAACGCGCCAGGCTGCCGATACAGACGGGAAAAAACCCCACTGCTGGTTTACCGGGAATTTTGTTGATGCATCCAGCCGCCCGTTCACTTCAAGCAGGTAGCGGTCCATAAACCCATAGTTAAACCTGAAAAAACCTCCGGCAATACGCCATTTTTCATAGTCGCTGCTCACTGTGATGTTGCTGCCGTTTGCCATATTCAGATTGTTGGCTTCTTCGAAAATCAGTCCGTTTCTTCTGGTGAAAACCGTGTTATATATGTACTGTTCGTAGTTATTTCCAACCATACCTTTGAAATAATGCGCATCGTTGAAAGTTTTTTCATATTCAGCATAAATATTTGTGGAGAGATACCTTGAGTCGGAATTTCTGACGCCAAGATCATCTGTGTTTGAACCCAGATAGGCAATAACACCAACCTGTGGGCTGTAGGGCACGGGAACGCGCCGGGTTATCTGCTGATTGTCGGTATTCCGGAAAGAGATATCACCTTTGACCCGGAATGAATCGTTTAGGAATGATGCCACAAAAGATGTAGTATTGGTCATTCCCCTTCTTTTGGAGTCTGTTCCACTTTTCCCATACCACAAATCCCCGACACTGTAGGCGGCAGCCATGGTTAAAGTTCCGTCGGGGTTAAACATCGGGCTCATGGGTTCTGCTTCACTCTCCAGTCCATACCAGACGTTTCCGTCTGCAACGGTCAGCGGATTGAAATAATTTCTCTGAGAAAACCCTAAATTGTTTTCAACTTTAAGCCAGTCGAATATCTGAGCCGAACCTTTGGCGCGGATATTATAAGTGGAATAATCATCGCTGTTGTAATTGAAAACTCCGCCCTGCTCGTAAAAACGACCGGAAACGAAGAAGTCGGCTTTTTCGGTTGCTCCCTGAATGGTGATATTGTGATCATTGCCGAAAGTGCGGTCTTTGTAAAGCAGATCATACCAATCGGTGTTGGCGTAGTAGAGATATTTTCCATTGGCATCGGTTTCAACTTCCGGTTTGCCTGAGCCGGGACGTCTGTTGCCCATCTCTTTGTGCCAGTCTTCGGAATAGGGCACAGCTTTGTGGAAAGTTGAAGGCGATCTTGCATAATCGTAGTAGGCGGAATATGCTTCAACAAACATCTCTGCATAGAGATAGGAGTCGGTAACCATATCCGGAACCACAGTCGGCGATTTAACCATGAGATTTCCGCTGTATGTGATTGAAGTTCTGTCTTTATTCGGTTTTCTTGTGGTAATCAACACTACCCCAAAAGTACCACGTGCCCCGTAGATGGCAGCTGATGCAGCATCTTTCAAAACAGAAATGCTTTCAATATCGTTTGGATTCAGTAAAACAGGGTCACCTTCAACTCCGTCAATCAGCACTAATGCACTGCCACCCTGCCCGATTGAAGAGACGCCACGAATCTGATAAGATGCGCTGCGGTCGGGTTTTCCGTCAATCAGCTGAATGTTGAGGTTGGGAATAACGCCTTGCAGACCCTGCGTAACATTGGACATGGGTCTGTTGTCAAAAACTTCGCTTGTTACATGCTCTACGGCACCGGTCAGGTTAACCTTCTTTTGCACGCCATAGCCTATGGCAACCACCTCTTCAAGACCGATAACATCTTCTTCCATTTGAACATTGATGGTTCTCTGATTTCCGACAGCAATCTCCTGTGAGCGCATTCCTACAAACGAAAAAACCAGCGCACTGTTATCAGGAATATTGGCTAATGTGTAGTTGCCATCAACATCTGTAACCGTTCCCTGAGTTGAGTTTTTGACAACAACCGTAACTCCCGGAAGCGGCTGATTGCGACTGTCCCTTACTTTACCCGAAACAGATGACTGCTGCATGATCTCCCGGTTTAGGAAACTGCCGGTTTTTTCCACTAAGGCGATTTGGCGGTCAAATACTTCGTATTTCACGTTAGTATTTGAAAAGAGCTCATCCAAAACTTCAAAAACAACTTTGTTTCTCTTGCTGATGGAAGTTGTTTGCTCAACATCTACTGCACTGCTGTAGAAAAAGCGAAATTCGCTTTGCTTTTCAATTTCGTCAAGAATGCTTTTGATTGTTGCATTCTTTTTAACTACCGTAATTTTAGTGGTTTGCGCATAGCTGTCCGAAGCCAGGCTTGTTATGGTTGAAACGCACAAAATGAGGACGGTAAGCTGCAACGCTTTAAAACTTTTTTGTAACCATGGTGTCAGTCCATGGGAAAACTTTAATTTGTCCATAAATCTAATACTTTGAGTTAATAACCATTTTTAATTTAATTTGAAAACTGTGAAACAGATCGAATTTTGTCTCTTTTTAAAGCTTTTGATTGAATATTCCATAGGCATTTTTTTTATTTTTCGTAATACAATCTGATCATCCTGGTCTTGTCATCCCACGAATAGTTTACCGGAGCAGTAACTTTCAGCAGGTTAAGTACCTCACTGAAAGACTCCATTTCAATGGTGGCTGTGTAGAATAATGACTCCAGGCGTTTATCATTATCCAGAACAATTTTTACATTATACCACTGTTCTAACCGTTTAGCCATCCGGGGAAGATATTCCTTGTTGAAAATGAGTTTTCCGTTTGTCCAGGAAGTGAAAAGTTCAGTATCCACTTTTGTGTCAGTTAGTTGGTTGTTTTTGTAAACTGCCTGAAAGCCAGGTATGAGCATAACTTTTTCTCCGTTTTCTGCAGTAACTTCAACTTTACCTTCAACGAGGGTGGTCTCAAAATGGTCATCTTGATATGCTCTCACATTAAAAGAAGTTCCCTTCACTTCCACATCGCCAAAAACGGACGAAACCACAAATGGAGCATCATTTTTTGTCACTTCAAAAAAAGCTTCTCCGCTCAGAACAACGTTTCTCACATCCCCAAAATGTGAAGGAAACTCAATTTCCGAACCGGAGTTCAGCCAGACTACCGAGCTATCCGGTAGTATAAATTGTGTGCGTGCGCCAAAGGGCGTACTGATTTTTTGGAGTACGGGAATTTGTTCTTCATAACCGGTTTTACCGGTATTCAAAAAAGTTGCAGCAAAAAAACCAATAAGAGCCGCCGCAGCTAATGATGCAGCCAATTGCAGATATTTCCTGAAAACAGGCTTAATTGTTTTTTGGATAAGTTCAGGCTCGATTTTCTTCAGTAACAGCTGCCACGATTTTTCTGTGTTGCTGTCGGGACGCGACAACATCTCCTGACGAAGTGAATGCTGTATTTCTAAAAAATGCTTTTTATTGACCGGTGACTCCTTAATCCAGCTAAGCAGTTTGATTTCATCTTCCTTTGAAAGGTTTCCTTTCAAAAACTGTTTGATATGATTTTTGATTTGATAATGAGGCATTCCTATATAATCTCTTTAATATAAAGACAACTTCACAGGATTTTTACCAACCTGTTTCATCGGAAATTTTTGACTTATTACTTGATTTGTTTTTCAGTGCCTGATTACCAGGACGCTATGACACGATCTTTTTAAAAGACATCAGTGATATTATCAGGATTCAAATTTTGCCGTGCTTTTTCGAGACCGTTTGCAAGATGCTTGTCCACCATGGTCGTGGAGATTTTCATAATTTCGGCAATCTCCCGGATTTTTTTCCCTTCAAACCATCTCAAGCGGAAGGCTGTACGACATTTTTCCGGCATTTCTGAAACTATTTTTTCTAATTCACTTTTCAATTTGTTTTCAAAAGGAATGAAATCTTCGCAATCTTCAAAACTGATTTGATACAGTTCTTCGGATTCCTGGGCTGCCGAATTTAAAGTGTAATTTTTCTGTACGATCTTGTGCTTTATCAAGTTAAGACATCTGTTTCTTGTGAGTGTGAAAAGATAGCAACCCACTTTATTTTGATCGCGCAGTTCACTGCTGTTTTGCCAGAAATAGATAAACACGTCCTGCACCAAATCTTCTGCCTCAGCCTCATTTTTGAGCAGGTTGCAGGCGTACCTTTTTAATCTCGGATAAAATATTTTGAAAAGTTGCTCAAAGCGTTCTTTGTTCATCCCTGATGTGATCTCATATGAAAATTCAGGTTTATCCATTAATTTATTTGAGTTTTAATGCAAATCTGCAACGCATTTTTCAATACTTCTCAACTATTGTTTCGATTTGCTAAATTAATGAAAAATTCGAACTTCAAAGCTAATTGG
This sequence comes from uncultured Mariniphaga sp., assembly GCA_964398855.1. Lineage (GTDB taxonomy): Bacteria > Bacteroidota > Bacteroidia > Bacteroidales > Prolixibacteraceae > Mariniphaga. The sequence goes on from CAYNOQ010000083.1 coordinate 5,750, forward strand.
TCATTTGTTTTTCTTTTAATCCGGCTACTTTTTGCCCGAAAGAAAATCCGGATGCTATCGCTTTCAATTGAAAATTGCTTCATTAGCTTTGTATGATTAATCTTATGTGATTCAGCCCTGAATGTCAAAAATTTTAAATGAAATATCCATCTGCGGACTAATGAAAAATGAGATGCAGCAAAATCTTGACGAGCTGAAGGAGCAGGGATAGAATAAAACGGAATGAATAATTTCTTCGCCGCAGGATGCTGAAATCCGCATTTCTATCAGGTGAAGCAGTATTGAACTTTTGTGCCAATAACTACCCCGAACCGGCTAATCATCCCAAAGCGGATAAAAGCTGCTCAGGATGCGATGAATTATTAGGACTTCGGATTGAATTTAAACAGGCTACCTGGCATTTCGTATGGTTACCATGTCTAAGTCGCCTATGACTTTTTCAACGGTTTTTCCAAACTTCTTAGGTTTTTGCGCTCTGATTTCCATGGTGAAGGCGCCGTTGTTTCTGCTCACTTCAAATTTGCCGATTTCCACCTGCTTGCTTCTGCCTTCAAGCGCCAGATTGTAAATTGGTGTAATGTTTTTATTTACAAATTGCTTGATTCCTGAATATTTGATTGTGAAAAATCCTTCGTCTTCTCTCACAAAATAGATTTTTTTATCGTTGTGGTAGCCCACTTCCAGCTTTGTTCCGGGATTGTTGCGTCCACGCATCATTTTACCCGACTGCCGGGGGAAGTTAACTTTAATATAATACATTCCACCTGAAAGATTGGCAAAAGAGGCTTTCCCTTTGTCGCTGGTTGTAACAAATGCAACAGGCTGATCGCTTCCTTCCTGCACAAGATAAACTTCCGCGCCTGGCACGGGCTGACCGGGATTAAAAAGAGATCCGATAAAAAGAGTTATGCCTAAAATTCCTGTAAATAACATTGTTTTCATTACTGTTTAATTTTTTGTTCGTCCAAATATCCACTATTTTTTTGAAAATGACCAAATGGCGGCATAATGTTTATTTATCGGTTATCACTATTATCTTTACCGAAATTTTCGCCGGATGGAAAAACTTTTTGGAAAAACCCTGGAAGAGCTTCAGCAAATAACGGATGAAACGGGCTTGCCCCGTTACACCGCTTCGCAAATTGCAGACTGGTTATACAAGAAAAATGTCACCGATATTGAAGGAATGACCAACCTGTCAAAAAAGGCAAGGCGACAGCTGTCACAGCAGTTTGAAGTGGGTTTATCTGTTCCCGTTCGTGTTCAGCAAAGTGTTGACGGCACCAAAAAATATCTGTTTTCTGCCGGCGGACATAAATTCATTGAAACTGCCATGATTCCTGAGCGCGAGCGGATTACGGTTTGTGTCAGCTCCCAGATTGGATGCAAAATGGGCTGTCTGTTCTGTTTCACCGGCAAACAGGGTTTTCAGGGGCAGCTCACTGCCGGTGAAATTGTGAATCAGGTAAAAAGCATTGAAGAAGCGGAGCAGATTACCAACATCGTTTATATGGGAATGGGCGAACCTTTTGATAATCTGGAAGAAGTGCTGAAAAGCCTTGAAATTCTCACTTCCGACTGGGGATTTGCCATGAGTCCGCGCCGGATTACCGTATCAACCATTGGTATTATTCCGGGCATGGTTACTTTTCTCGAAAAGAGTGAAGCGCACCTTGCCGTGAGTTTGCACACGCCGTTTAATGACGAACGCCGGCGGCTGATGCCCGTGGAAGTAGCCTATCCGTTGGAAGAGGTTGTGGCTGAAATTAAAGGATGGGATTTTGGGCGTCAGCGACGCATTTCGTTTGAATATATTCTGTTTGAAGGGCTTAACGATACGCCAAGGCATGTATGCGAACTCACACGATTACTCAACGGACTCAAATGCCGGATTAATCTCATCCGGTTTCATCCCGTGCCGGGAACACCTTTGAAAAGTCCGGGTGAAGAAACGCTGCAAAAATTTAAAGACGAGTTAAACCGTAAAGGAATTTTAACAACTATCCGCGCATCACGCGGAGAAGATATTTATGCCGCATGTGGCTTGCTCTCAACCAAAGAGTTGAACAAGGGGAGTTGATTCAGCAAGTCAATCTGCCAGACTTAGCTGCAAAATTCACATAAAACACCTCACCTTTAACCCTATCTGAGCTGTAAAGTGGTTGTTCCTATGTTGTTGCCGTCGGCAAAAAGGTCAATGGTATAATTTCCGGGCATCAGCGCGGGTTCATTGGAATTTTCCCAGAAAATAGCAACCGGCAGGTCATGTCCTTCATAAACCACTTCGCGCATGGCTGAATATTGAATGCGCAGGTCTTCAAACTGAAACAGGTTGTCGGCAGATTTGCTCATCAGCAGCTGATCGGGGCGCATGATGCGCACATAGATATTTTTTGAACCTCTTTTGGCAGTTATATTTTCATTTATGATGAAATATATCCGTATCCGGTCGGTTCTGTTTGCAAACTTTGTCTCCTTATTTCGGGCATTCAGCCCCTCTGCCATCACTTCCCGAACCTGAAGAACGGCAGCCCGCTGAAGATTACGCTCAAGTCGGTCGCGCTCTTCACTGATTTGCTGCTTTTCTGTTTCAACCCGTTTGTATTGCTCCTTAACTTCCAGATTTTCAGCTAAAAGCTCCTGATTTCTTCGGTTGAGCGAATCAATCTGAACAACAAAATCGCGCATAATGCCGCGCAGGGTGGTAACCTGTTTTTGATATGAATTAATCTTTTCAACGCTCACCTTTTTTGTCTGCTCAATTTCAATGAGCAGGTCTTTCACCTTGGTTTGCGCAACAAAAAGCTGTTCGTTAATTGTATCATTCTCAGTCTCAAGAGAGTCATAGCGAAAAACAAGATCATTCAACTGTATCTGAATTGAGTCTTTTTCAAGTTTAAGCTCATGTACAATGGTTCTGTGATCCCTGTTTTGCAGGAAATATAAAGTTCCCACCACCACAAGAATAACAGAGAGTATAATCACAATAATATTATTGCGTCTCTCTCGGGCTTTTGCTTTTTGCAGAATTTCAGATTCGTTCATCGTACAAAATGTCTAAGTGATATAACGATACAAAATTAATAATCTTTTGTGTGCTGCAAATAAAAAGGCGTTCAGGGCTGCTGTTTTCAATTTTTGCTGTGAATTTGGTGTATTGTGATAACGCTTTTGGGAAAGCTTTACGCAATTTTCTTAACCTCTTCCGATAGCGCCTCAAATGCCTGATCTGCTGCGCTGAGCGCTTCGGCGGCAAGATTGTCGAAATAGGCTTTCACCTGTTTACGGGACAGCTTGCTCCCGGGATGTTTTATCATCTTTCTTAATTCTCGGTGCTTTTCCACTATGCCTGCCGCAATTTTCATTAGCGCTTCACTGTCTGCATCAGGGTTGTGTTCCAGGATGTTGAAACAATCTTCCAGCGCCATGGACATAAGCATGTCAACATCTTTTTTCAAATCTCTCAAGTTTGCCATAATATCTGTTTTTTGGGGTTGCAATGTAGTGATTTTTCTGCGGTTTACGGCTTTTTTATAACTTATGGTTTGCGGTTTTTTATTCAGCCTGTTGAAATTAAATGCATATCTGCGACTTTGCCCCTGTGTAAATTTTTTACAAATAGACCCCCAACCTGCGGTTGAAAATGACGATTCACTAAAGCGGGAGAGTGAGGAGAGATTGCTGTTATTTCTAATTTTGAAGAAAATTATATGCAGAAATTGCCTTCGTGAAAGGATATTCCGCTAAGTTTGTTTCAGGATTTTGGTTTTAATATTTTTTCAAAAAATTGAAATTATGTTACTGGCTATCGACATCGGAAATACGAACATAGTTTTTGGAGTCAGCAATAGTGATAAATGGCTTAATCACTGGCGGATACAAACAGACCACAAAAAAACCGCAGATGAATATGAAGTGATTTTTCGTTCGCTGCTGACGGCAAATCAGATTTTCCGCAGCGATGTGGACAATATTATTCTCTCCAGCGTGGTACCTTCGCTGATTCGTCCGTTTACGGAAATGCTGACCGGATTATACGACAGAACTGCAATTACGGTGGTAGGTCCGGAGATTTACCCGAAGCTGCCGGTAAAAATTTTGAATCCCTATGAAATTGGCGCCGACATTGTGGCAAACTCGGTTGGCGCCTATACCAAATTCGGGAAACTGACGATGGTGATTGATTTTGGTACGGCGCTCACCTTTACAACCATTGGCAGGAATGCTGAAATCAGGGGTGTGGCAATTGCGCCAGGACTTAAAACGGCAGTGGAAGCGCTGGCTGGGGACACCGCACAGCTTCCGCATGTGCATCTGACCGCTCCTCCGTCAGTTCTGGGCGAAAATACCATTCATGCTATACAGTCGGGTATTGTTTTCGGCTTTGCCGGATTGGTGGATTCCATGATAGAACGCACTGAAAATGAGTTAGGTGAGAACATCAATATTGTTGCCACGGGCGGCTTAAGCACCGTGATTGCACCACTTACCAAGCATATCCTGAAAGTTGAACAGTTGCTCACCCTTGACGGACTGGCAGAAATCTGCAAGGTGATCAATGGTTTTTCCGAAGACTAAATTGCTTCGCAGCAATACGCTTTGACAAGCGATATTTTCTAATTTGCTTCTAAAATTTTAAGCAGCTCATCCAGTTTTGGAGAAAGGATGATTTCCGTTCGTCGGTTCATCTGTCTGGCTTCGGCGCTTTTCTCATCTGAAAGCGGCACATATTCGCTCCGCCCAGCTGAAATTATCCGTTCCGGGTCTAACTGAGCATTCTGTGTGAGAATTTTCGTAACTGCCGTTGCCCGCATCACGCTCAGGTCCCAGTTATCTTTCACATCGCCCTGTCCGCGCATGGGCACATCATCGGTGTGCCCTTCCACCATGATGTTTATATCGGGATTCTCTGCCAACAACCGGCTCAAATCGCGCAATGCTTTTTCGCCATTGGAATCAACCACCCACTGTCCGGTTTTAAACAGCAGCTTCTCGTCCATGGAGACGTAAACTTTCCCGTTTTTTTCATGAACTGTCAGTCCGTTTCCGGTAAATCCCGTCAATGCGCTGACCACTTTGTTTCTCAGCTCTTTCACTGCCTGATCCTTTTGCGTGAGTACATCCTGCAACTCCATAAGCCGGCGGTTTCTCTCTGCCAGCTCCTTTTCTGCATCCCGGAGGCGGTCTTCACGCTGATTCAAATCGTGTCGGGCAGCCTGCAGCTCTTTCATCAAAGTTTCAATTTCCGATGAGCTGCCGGCACGCAGAATGTCAAGCTGGCGGTTCAGGTTTTGCATATCGATTTCCAACCCTGCATATCTTTGTTTCAGCGCATTTTGGTCGTATAACGCATCCTCAAGTTGCGAATTCAGCTTTTTATTTCTCTCTGCAAGCTGACTGTTGGCGCTTTCAAACTCCCGGTTTGCTATTTCGAGTCTCTGATTGGACTGTTTCAGCACTTCGTTTTCCTGTGCCGTGCTTTTCAGCTTTTCCTGAACATCAGCAAATTGTCTGGGGGAAACACAGGAAGTGACTGCAATAAACATTGCAGCAATTATGATGATGAAATTTGTTCTCATAGTGTCAAATTTTTATTCAGGCTAAAGTTACGCGATTTGTCGGTTCAGGGCAAATTTTCGTCGAATTGCGGATTGTTTTCTTCAATTTTTACTCAACAAGAACAAAAGCCTCTTTTTCGCTGCCAATCCATCTGTATTTGTGGATGGTGCTCATCTGT
>CAYNOQ010000084.1:0-11376 GCA_964398855.1 uncultured Mariniphaga sp.
AATGAACTTATATATTATGGCACTATTGCCGCTTAATTTTTTAACGAAGTATTGAGAGTAGTTTCTTAAAATATCATCTGTCAATAACAATTTTTCTTGTGCGCACTTTGCCGTCCGAAATCAGCTGAACGTGATACATTCCGGCTGCAATTCCGGCGGTGTTCATTTCTAATGAATGTACTCCAGCAAAGCCAGGCTCCTGGCGTTCAATTTTCAATACCTGCCCCAGCTGGTTCACTAACCGGATTTCCACACTGCTGCGCTCTGCCGTGGCATAGTTGATAGTGAAGGAACCGGCTGTGGGATTGGGATACAGATTGAGCAGTTCAAGCATGGAACTTTTTTCCTGCAGCGGACCGGCAGAAGTTGAAATGACAGTATCCGGCACGTTCAGCTTGATGTCACCCACAAGAATTTCATTCCCCTTCGGGTCAAACATGGAGTAGCCTAAATGTTCCGGCATATCTCCTTCATAAACCAGATTGAAAGTTGGCAGTTTTTTATCTCTGCTGAGATTGATTGGACATGCCAGCTCAATGAATACGTTTTGATCTCCCATCCATACCGGAGATGGGTTAACTGCACTCTTCTCATTTACGCATTCGCCGCCCTTTATTGAAGCAGCAAACAGATTACCTACAGGTTCATCCGTATTATAACCCAACGAAACATATTTTACCTGTTCCTCTACCGGGTTAACAATTTCAGGTTCCACGCTCACGGCAAACAGTCTTTTGCCTAAGTCGATTTGTTTGAAATCAATTACTACGACATCTATGATTATTTTTCCGTTCCATGTCACCTCGTAGCAGCAGCGGGTTCCGTCGCATTTAATCACACAAACCTCAACCACGCCTTTGTAGTTTGATGCCTGCATGGTAAAGGACAACGTGTTTTCAGCCGGTGGATTCAGGGTTCCCGAAAGTGGAATACTGGAACCGTTCCAGCTCTGATTTGACTGTGTGCCGTCAACAATAAGTTGAATTGGATTGAAGTTTACTGTCGGAGTGGCATTGATTTCAACTGCGCAAATTGGATTTTGCGAATCAGGATTAATGATATTGAACATTCCTTCGAAATTTCCAAATCTGAGTCCTCCGACACGTTTCAGATTAAAATCGAGAATCGGGCAGCAGTCAGAGGTGGATGGCGGAGCTACACAATCCATAACCACGCGTTTTTCGCAAACTTCACCGTTTGAAAAATGGATAACATAATTTATAGCAACCATTCCTGTTGAGTCGGGGTTGACGCAAACGTACATGTCTAATTCGCAGTTGTTTCCGCTAAATGTATAGGAGCTCTCTCCGATATAATTGGTGGGTAGCTCTCCGCAATTGGATTCGACATAGGAGAAAGTGCCGTTAATGATGCTCAGTTCAATCTCTTTGACTTCACATTCAGCGGTGAGTTTCACGCAGCAATCACCAATTGCAGGATCGCTGAGCACCAATGCTTCCACCTTGTCGCAGCACTCTTTTTCAGCTGGTTTACATTCCATTGTAACTCTATCCCGGCAAACTTCACCGTTGGAATAGTGAATGGAGTAGCTCAATGTGACTGCTCCCGACTCAGTGGGATCGAGGCAAACTTTCATGGTTACGTTGCACAGGTTTGCATCAAATGTATAATTTGTCTTTCCGATATAATCCTGAGGAATTGCGCCGCAGTTCCAGTCAACATGTGCCAGCGCTCCGCCATTAGTAATCAGTACGACGGAGTCAACTTCACATTTTGTGGAAATTTGCAGGCAGCAGTCGCCAAAATCAGACTCCTGAACTAGTTCAACCTTGGTTGATTCGCAACATTCACTGCTTGCAGCTTCGGTAACTGTCAGGCAGACAGGCGGCGCTGCAATAGGAGTAAGGGCTACAGTCTGAAGGTTACCGTCCAATATGAAGCTTGCCGTTGCAACAGCTGCAAAATCGTTGCAGGCATTTTGTCCCGGCGTTGCCGAAGCAGGTACCTGTACGTTGAAACCTTCCTGAAGAACTACCCCAATCGGAAGCATAAAGTTTCCGTAATTCATCTTTACGTTTGAAGCGGGCTGACTGCCCCAGTTTGCACTATTCCCCAAAATGATGTTGTAATCCGGCAAATCAATATTTTGCCCCTGTGCAAAAGAGATTGAAGGTGCAGGCGCTGTTCCGGCAGGTTGCAGGGTGGTAATGTGTGTGGCAGTATTTACATAGCTCACATCTAACTGACTGCCCCTCTGGGCATTCCGGTCGATCACCAGCCAGTCATTGTTACCGTCATTTCGCGGCAGCAGATCGACAAATTCAACCGAAGTTAGCGGAACATTTGATAAGTTTCTGTAATTGAGCCGGTAGCGGGCAATGTTTCCGGCGCTTATGTTTGCAGAAGCTCCGTAGCTGTTGCCGTTATCGCCGCTTATCTCCTTGTAAGCCTGCTGACCATATTTTGGAGTAATCAGAATGCTGACTTGATTTGAAGTAACAGGATTTACAATGTTTCCTCCTAACGCTTCAAAGCTGTTTGTTGAAATGCCGGCAGGCGCAAGGCTGTCAATCAGAACATCAAATTCCACATAGTGATAGGGGAGTTGTAAAGTTCCGCCATAGCTGCAGTTTGCCGTGTAAAACAGCTGGCAGTCAGATTCGATATCCGGGAGATTCCAGGAGAGGTTGTTGTTGCTGTGGTTGGTTGTTACGCCGCTCCATGCAGTAGCTCCTGCCGGTATTGAAGTTGAACCGGAGCATCCTATACTGTATGTGCTTGCGGTGTAATAGGTCTCATTGCCCAAGTATGTGAAATAGCTGGGCAGAATATCTTCCATATTTGCACCGCTCATGGTGGCGCTTCCGACATTCTGAATCCGCAGACGAAAACGGATTATATCCCCTGGGTCATAACTTGCTTTTGGTGAGCAAATCTCTTTGTAAACGCAGGGAAGCGGCTCGTAATCACCTACTTTAAAAGTCATACACGCAGGAGGGAGTGTCAAATTATTGTTCAAACCGTCAAATGTGGCGCAGTTTTCTACATCAGTTCCCGGTGGATTGGCGTCAACGGTAAAGTATATATAAAGATAAACTCCGTTGCCGGCAGGCAGCGTTCCCGTCATTTCCAATTGAATATCATTTACGGTAAAATTAAGTGAAGTCGTGTTGTAAAAGTTGGTTGTAATGTTCTGATTAATAATGTCCTGTCCATTGTTGGCAGTCAGGGATAATGTTGTGGTGCTGCTGCCGCCTCCCGCTGCAATACCTGTAACTGTAATTCCGGAAGGAATGACGTCATTGATAATAAAGTGGGAAAGAGGCACATTGCCGGTATTTTGCATCGGAATATAATAGTATCCGTCACACCCCGGTACCCGGTTTGTCATGTAAAGATATTTGTTAAACTGCCCTTTAATAACCGGCGTAGCCACTTCTATACAGGTTTGATTGCTTGTGTGTTCAACCTGCTGGTTACACATTTCACCGTTGAGGGTTGCTTCGTTGTTGATGATAGTTCCTACCGGATAAGCGCCGGAGGGGTAATAAACTTTGATATCGCAGAAATAATTTGGATATGTATTGGCTGCATCAAGGTTGCCGTTGTTTGGCTGCCAGGTAAAAGTATTGTTCGTTAGTGGTGGGGTTATTCCGCAGGAACTGCTAACAAACACTGCCCCCGGCGGGAGCTGGTCGGTAACCACTGCATTGCTCATATTGTGCTGCCCATTAACCGTTCCGTTATAGCCGTTGCCTTTTGAAACATATAACCTGTAGGTAGCGGTGTCTCCCGGTGCTATGATATAGCCGCAGTTTCCGTCCATTGGATTGATTGTTACCTTACCGTTTTGTAAAATAACTTTTCTAATTACCCAAGGATCTTCGGCAATCGCTGTGGTAACGACCGAAGGTGTATATTGCATCTTGTCGTCAACAAGGATTCCTACCCGGTTTCGGACGATTGTGCCGTCACAGGTTACACCTTCGGGAAATTTCACAACAATTGTGAAGGAGCCTGAGGATGAGCTTCCTGCCGGAAGCCCGGCGAGAACGTAGGTAACCGTCTGTCCTGAAACATTTATGGTGGGCGTAATGCCATTCACAGTTACAGCCGTGGGTATCGATACAATTTCGAGTGCAGCGGGCACTTCATCTTCAATGTGGATACTGGTTGTGCCTGCCGGAGCCGAAAAAATGATGGTGTAGCTGAAGTTAACACCGGTCTGAATAGAGGTGTTACTTACAACTTTTTTCAATGAATAGCCGTCAGCACTCCACTGTGCTTCATTTGAGTTTTGCTGAGCCAATGCCGGAAGCGTATAGCTCGTCACAAAAAGAAACAAAAAAAACAGAGCCTTTGAAAGACCACTGTTTTTGATTTTGCATTGCTGAAAATTGAGAATATTTTCAGCAGAATTTTGGAGAAATTCCCGGAAACTCATTGTAGGTTTCCTAAATGCAAAACATAAGTCGTCGTATAAATTTTTCATAATAACTTGTTTTAATTAATTGAACATTGTATTGAGGATTATAAACTGGTCAAATGTAAAAATAAAATCATATAAAAAGACATTTAAGTATTAAGTTTTGAAAAATATTTCCTCGCTGTTCTAATAGTAAAACAGGCATATAGAATTTAATCTTGAAATTAATCAAAGTAGAGATTTTGAACGATGGTAAAATTTCTTTATGGCAATTGAAGAAGACTGTGATTAAGTGGAGATTAAGTGGAGATTAAGTGGAGATTGATAGAGAATTTAAATCGTAAATTTCTCTTTGCTTCCCGCAGATTTTGCAGATCTTTTCTTCTGGCTACCAGCAACTAAACGGCCACTGAGTGATACACTGAGCTTGCCGAAGTGGTAGAAGTGGTCGAAGTGTGTTTTTTATTTTTGCCATGAAAACCCGCCTGCCGGCAGGCACAAAGGCACAAAATTTCACTAAATTTTTTTAATGATTTTTGTGCTTTAGTGGTTTGGTGGCATTTCTTGTGGTATTTGTTTTTCTAAAGATTCCACAGAAAATTCTTCCACCTGACAACTTCGGCTAAACAGCCTGCTTATTGATTTTTGATAATAATTTGCCGGCAGCGTATTTTATTGGCTAATTCCACCGAAATTAAGTAATTACCGGACGCTAATCCATCGGTGTCAATATCAATAGTGTTGGCGCCTTTGAGCATCTAATCGGGTTGAATCAAACGGAGAGTTTGTCCTAACTGATTTACAATTCTGATTTTTATATCACTGCTTCTGTGCTGATTTATAAACTTATATTTTCAGGTATTTTATGATATATTCTATTCTATATCCAATTTCAATCAAATTATATTTCTATTCCGGGTGAAAAAATCGTTTAAATTTTTTTAACTTTGGTGCTCTGCCCATCTTTTAACAACATGTGTTAAGCAAAATGAGGATAAGAAACATCATTGACAATCCAAATTCAATTTTCCATCAACTCAGCCGCGAGGAAAAGGAGGAGCTGGAGAAACACATTTCGCTGACCCGATACCGGAGAAACAAGATTATCTTCAAAGAGGGGGACAAACCTATCGGTTTTGTGTTTTTGGTCAGCGGGAAAGTGAAACTTTACAAAAAAGGAATTAGCGGGCGCAACCAGATTGTTCGTCTTGCACAGCCACTGGATATTATCGGTTTTCGCGCTTTTTTTGCTGAGCAAAATCACATGGCAACTGCCGTTACATTGGAAGATGCGCTGATTTGTACGGTGAGTTTTGATTTTATTTTGACCACTGCCCTCAAAAACAACCATTTTTCCCTTCAGGTTATTCAAAAACTTTCCCGTCAGCTCGGGCACGTGGATTCACGTATTGTGGCACTCACGCAAAAGCACACCCGCGGACGATTGGCTGACTCGTTGCTGCTGCTTAAAAACGAGTTCGGATTTGAAGATGACGGCGTTACAATCAGTGTAAACATGTCGCGGGTTGATATTGCAAACCTGTCAAATATGACTACTTCCAATGCGATTCGCACCCTTTCGTCGCTTGCCAGCGAAAAAGTGATCGCCCTTGAAGGTAGAAAGATTAAAATTCTGGACCTTCCCCGACTGGAACGGGTAAGCAGATTGGGGTAATTATACACAAACCAGCGGACTATTTCACAAAATATTTTCTGTCATTCCTGAAGGTAAATCCGTTTAACCCGCTGTGATATTCCGGTTAAAATTTCATAGGGTATTGTTCCGATGCGTTCTGCAACTTCCGAAATTGAAATGCCTTTCCCAAAAAATTCCACTTCATCGCCCGGAGAGACATCAACCCCGGAAATATCCAACATGAGCATATCCATGCACACATTGCCAATAATCGGTACCCGTTTCCCGTTAATCAGAGCTATTCCGTTTCCGTTACCCGATTTGCGATCAATACCGTCGGCGTAGCCTACAGGAACAATGGCAATTTTGCTGTTTCCTGAGCCTTTACCCATGCGCCCGTATCCTGTTGTTTCGCCCTGGCGCAAAGTTTTTACCTGAGAAACAACACTTTTAAATGTGCTGATTGGCTGCAGTGGCAGTCCGGTTACGGAAATGCCATAAACCCCGATGCCTATCCGTACCATTTCGAACTGCTTTTCGGGAAAACGCTCAATGCCTGCCGAATTGAGAATATGTCTGTCAATTTTGTAAGGTAAATGGGAGGAAATGCGGTTAAACAGTTTTTCAAACTGTGCAAATTGTTCCGCCGTGAAATGGTCAAATGCAGGTTCATCAGATGCTGCCAGATGAGAAAAAACTGAAACGACTTGCAGCAGGTTGCTTTTTGTCAAAGCAGAAATCAGTGTGTCAACTTCTCCTTCTGTTTTGAAGCCTAACCGGTTCATTCCGGTGTCTAATTTAATGTGGACGGGATAGTTTGTCATCATATTTTTTGCAACTGCTTTCTCAAAAGCCGGCAGCAGTTCCAGGCTGTAAATATTCGGCTCCAGCCGGTAATCCAGCATATTCTGAAAGCTATGCTCTTCGGGATTCATAACAATCACCGGCGTTTGAATTCCTGCCCGGCGAAGTTCAACTCCTTCATCGGCAACTGCAACAGCTAAATAGTCAATATTTTGAAATTGAAGAAGTTTTGCAACTTCAACGTCTCCGCTGCCATACGAAAATGCTTTTACCATTGCCATGATTTTTGTTTCCGGTTTGAGCAGGCTGTGAAAGATGTTGAGATTGTTTATTAGTGCATTCAAATCAATTTCCAAAACGGTTTGATGTGCTTTTTGCTGCAAAAGCGATGATATTTTTTCAAATGCGAACGCACGTGCCCCCTTAATCAGAATCGCGGCATCCCGGAGCGTACCTTGTGTGAAACTTTTTTCAAAATCTTCGGCTGACCGGAAAAATCTTTTTTGAATAGAAAAAGTGTCCCGGGAAGAAGATATTTTAGGTCCAATTCCGATAATTTCATGGATTCCCCACTGCTCAAGCAGCTGATTTACCTGACTGTAGAGCTTTTTCTGGGGTATCCCGGTTTGTTGAATGTCGGAAAGGATAACCAGCTTTTTGAATTGCTCTTTTTTTGCCTGTTGGTGTAAAACAGATAGCGCGATGGAGAGTGATGTCAAATCGGAATTGTAGTAGTCGTTGATCAGCAGGCAGTTGTTGGCGCCCTGCTTGATTTCAAGGCGCATGGAGAGAGGAGTCAGTTTTTGAAAACGGGAGATTGTTTTTTCGGACAAGGCTGAAACAGCCAGGGCAGCAGCAAAACAGTGACAGGCATTTTCAACGGAGGAGGCATCTGTAAAAGGAATGGAAAATGAGTAACTTTTTCCATGGCTTTTTGCATCAATCCGGCTAAAACCTTCATTCTCCTGAACGGTGAAGTTGATAACCGCTTGGCGGTTTTTTGCTGACCAGATGATTTGCTCAATATTCCGGACTTTGCAAAAATCGCCGGCAAGTTTTAAAACTTCTTTATGGTCTGCACAATAGATCAGTTTTTTTATACATGCAAACAGCTTTAGCTTTTCAGAAATCTTCTGCTCTTTCGACAGGAAATTTGCCTGATGTGCATCGCCGATATTGGTGAGAATTCCAATTTCGGGTTGAATTATCGGGGAGAGTTTTTCCATTTCGCCGGGCATGGAGATGCCGGCTTCAAAAATTCCCAGATTGTGGTGATTTTCCATCAGTAAGACCGAGAGCGGTACGCCAACCTGCGAATTGTAACTTTTGGGATTTCGAACGATGCTGAACGTTTCCGACAGCAATTCGTAGAGCCACTCTTTTACAATGGTTTTCCCGTTGCTGCCGGTGATTCCGATTACCGGATAGTGAAAACAGCTCCGGTGGTGTGCGGCAAGTTTCTGAAGCGCAGCCGTGGTGTCTTCCACTAAAATAAATACCATCTCTTCAGAAATTACTTCGGGTTGGGAAACTACCACGGCATCAATTCCGCGCTTATGCAGTCCATTGATGTAGTTGTGTCCGTTGTGCCGCGGTCCTTTCAGTGCAAAGAAAAGCGCATGTTTCCCTTTGGAAAAAGTGCGACTGTCTGTAACAATTTGTTCAATTTTCAATGTGCCGAGCGCCGGGGGCAGAAAAAGCTTTCCGCCCACAATTTCTGAAATTTGCTGAATGGAGTAGCTAATCATTTTTAAATGTGATAATTATGTTGTTTAATCAGCCGGCTTACTGCTTTTTTTGTGTTTTGGTGAAACAGTTTCGGCAAAGCGGCTCGTACATCTCGTTATTTCCCAATAAAAAGAGTTGCTCCTTGTCTGTGATGCGGTGGGAAAACTGGGCAATGCTCCCGCACTGCAAACATATTGCGTGCAATTTGGTAACATAATCAGCTACCGCCATAATCTGCGGCATCATGCCGAAAGGCTCACCCCTGAAGTTCATGTCAAGCCCGGCAACAATAACACGGACTCCCATATTTGCTAACTTTACTACAACTTCAACTAATCCGTTGTCAAAAAACTGCGCTTCATCAATGCCCACAACATCCACGTTGGAGGTGAGCAGCAGCAGATTGGATGAGTTTTCAACCGAAGTGCAAAGGATGGCGCTTTCATTGTGTGAAACCACTTCAGTTTCAGTATGGCGAATGTCCACGGAAGGCTTGAAAATTTCCACCTTCTGTTTTGCATACACAGCCCGCCTGAGGCGGCGGATCAGCTCTTCCGTTTTTCCGGAAAACATGGAGCCGGTTATGACCTCAATTGAGCCACGCTTTTTATGACTGTTAATATCCGGTTCAATAAACATGGGTTGTTCGGTAATTAAAAAATTTAAATTTGTACTTTTACAAAATTAATTTTTAAAAATGGCAGGGCAAGAGATGGAAACTAAAAAACTCATAAAAATTTTACTGAACGACATGAGCGAACTGGAAGAGCTGATTGCTACAGTGAAAGCAAACGGCCGGTTCAAAGCCCTTGAAATGGAGTTTATTCACACCCGCGCAAAAGGTATTTTGCAACTTGTGCAACTGATCGATCTGAACGATGAGTACTTCCAACCCGGAGATACCGGTAAGCTGGATACAGATTCGGTTGTGTCCGGGATTTCTGTTTTCGAAGAACCGGAAGAGAAAACGGAGCAGCTTCCGGAAACTGTGTCGGAAACAGAGCAAGAGCAGGAACAGAAGCAGGAGCAGATAGAAGTGCAAACAGAGGAGGCAGAGCAGAAAGTAACTCCCCGTGAAGAAGAGCAAACAACAACCATGGGTAGTTTTTCAATCTCGGTAACTGAAGAAGAAAAACCAGAAAGTGAAACTGAGGCAGTTTTGTCCGATGAAGCTGATGCGAAGGATGACGAGGACATGCTGGAAGAGGAGGTTGAAAGCGCCGAAGTGGTTCACAGGTTAGGCGAAACGTTTACAAAGGGAAAATCACTGAATGAATTGACTCCCGAAAAGAACAAGCTGGAATTTAAGCTTTCCAATCTTCCGGTGAGCAGTTTGCAGGCAGCCATTGGCATCAATGACCGTTTTCAGTATATCCGCGAGCTGTTTGACGGTGATAACCAGAAATATCTGGATGCAGTGAAAAATATTGATTCTCTTGATAATCTGAAGGATGCGGTGGACTATCTGCGCGATAATTTCAAATGGAAAAAAAATGAAACCAGTCTCAAATTTGTGAGATTGGTAAAACGCAGATTCTCCGATGAATGACTCCGGCAGACTGATTCTTGTGCCAACCCCCATTGGCAATCTTGGCGACATGACGCTGCGTGCC
Source organism: uncultured Mariniphaga sp. (assembly GCA_964398855.1). Taxonomy (GTDB): domain Bacteria; phylum Bacteroidota; class Bacteroidia; order Bacteroidales; family Prolixibacteraceae; genus Mariniphaga. Next base: position 10,169 of record CAYNOQ010000084.1, read on the forward strand.
GTTGAAACGCTCAAAAGTGCCGATATTTTGCTAGCGGAGGATACCCGGGTTTCATCAAAGTTGCTTAGCCATTTCGGCATTGAGAAAAAGCTCACTTCCCACCATAAGTTCAATGAGCATAAATCGCTGCCCGGACTAATCTCCGTAATGAAAAGCGGCAGCGTTGCTGCGCTCATTACCGACGCGGGAACACCGGGTATTTCCGACCCCGGATTTTTACTGGTTCGTGCCTGCATCGAAAACGGAATTGAGGTAGAGTGCCTTCCGGGGGCAACAGCGCTGATTCCTGCCTTAGCAGTTTCAGGATTGCCTGCTGACCGCTTTGTTTTTGAGGGGTTTCTGCCCCAAAAAAAAGGACGCCAAAAGCGGGTTAATGCACTTGCAGGTGAGTCTCGTACCGTGATTTTTTATGAGTCGCCATTCCGGCTGGTAAAGTTGCTTGAACAGCTGTCCGGCGCATTGGGGCAGGAGAGGAGAGCCTGCGTTTGCCGCGAACTTTCAAAGTTTTATGAAGAGGTAAAAAGAGGAACGCTTGCCGAATTGCTGAAATATTACAGCGAACATCCGCCAAAAGGCGAAATTGTTGTAGTGGTGGAGGGGAGGAAAGGGAGTGGAGATTAGGTGGAGATTAAATTGAGACTGAAGGAGCAATACTTCGTTAAAAAATTAAGCGGCAATAGTGCCATAATATATAAGTTCATTGACAAGGTTTCTATTTTTAGCAGAGTATGCATTAACACCGAATACGTCAATAAATCGTTGCAGTAGTAACCTGTTGTGGTTCATTGTTTTAATGTCAGTCATTGAAAATGGTTTGCGTACCTCTTTTGGTGTGCTCAGCCAGTGTTCCACTTTGGCAATATTGATTGCTGTCAGGGCGGCATTAAATTGAAAATTCAGTTTGTTTGCGCTGCGTGCCTGTGAATCGTTCAAACTGGTGTGCTGTTTGCCGTCGTGGTACAGGTTATGAGAAGCTTCTCATAAACGTATTTATGACAAGCATATCGTTATGAGAAGTGAACAGAAAAGCACAGCTGATTATCAATCTTATAGAAGAATACTTCTCCGTTCGGCTTCTCATAATAATAACTACTTCTTCAGGTCTTTCAGCCAATTCCGGAGATTCTTGTTGCTTTCCCAGTCCTTTTCAGATTCTCGATTAGGAGTAAGGTCTGTGTACGCTTTTTCAAGTGCTTCACGCTTTGCCT
>CAYNOQ010000085.1:0-11338 GCA_964398855.1 uncultured Mariniphaga sp.
TAATTAACTTCTCGTTTTCAGACAATTATATCAACGGCATGTTACTGGGATTGTTCAGTTTTAGCTGATACGATTTTATATAATCTTTATAAAGATCTTTCAGACTGAAATACATATCTGAGATTTTCAAAAGTACAATTTATCATAAGACCATCCCGATGACTTTTGAAAAATTAAGGAAAAAGTTACATTGGAATGAAGTTTTTTATCAATAAAAAAAGCCCTGTGACTTAGCAAATCACAGGGCTTTTGTTTTTGTGCCCAGAACAAGACTTGAACTTGCACGACCTAAAACGGCCACCAGGCCCTCAACCTGGCGTGTCTACCAATTCCACCACCTGGGCAAATGTTTGTTTCAAAAAACGCGTTGCAAAATTATAAAATTTCTTCAAATCAAAGATGCTTTTCAAAGAAATGTTGCTTTGTTAACGTCTGTACTCTTCTTCTAACCGCACTTTGACGACCGAACCATTCTTAACATTAAAATAAAACCGTTTTGTTTTGGTAACTTTTGGCGTTACGATCGGGTCAAGTGTTAATTTTCCCTGATCTATTTCGGTGCTGTGCAACCTTTCGGTCTGCTCAAAAATATAGACCGAATCGCCGGAAGATGTTGTAATTGCAACAGGTTCGCCAAATTGCCCGGTAAGTTCCGAAACCGGTTTTCCGCTCCATCTCCTGTTCAGCTTTCGCTGAATTCCGCAGGAAGCGAACATTAACAATATCAGAAATATGTATAAGTGTCTTAACATTTCATTTTTTTGTAAAGTAACTTTAAATTTCTGAAAGTGCAGCCGGTTGAAGAGTTTTTATCCCTGTTGTTGAAAACGGGATTACCGGCAACTTTGATTATTTTCTATCTTTGCGCATTGTTGAGCAACAAGTTCATTACCAAAATAAAACTGTAAAATGATTCACTTTTTTAAAACTGAAAACCATTCAGTTATCGCCGTTGATGCTTCGCTTCCGCTTAATCAGAACGATTTTGAAAAGTTGGACTGGCTGTTTTCCGGAGCTCAGCTTCTTGAGCAGGAGCGTATTGAAGGCTGGTTTGTCGGTCCGCGGCAGGAGATGCTCAGTCCGTGGAGCACCAACGCTGTGGAAATCACGCAGATTGTCAATATCGACGGCATTTTGCGTATCGAAGAATATTTTGAAGTTGAAGGCGCTCATGTGCCCTATGACCCTTTGTTGCAGCAGCTCTATCAAAATTTGAATCAGGAAATTTTTAAAATCAGCAGACCGGTTGAACCGGTTCTTCAGATTGAAGATATAGCAGCCTACAACGAGCAGGAAAGTCTGGCGCTGAGCGACGAAGAGATTGAGTACCTGAATTGGGTTTCAAAAGAGATCGGGCGCCCGCTAACCGACAGTGAAGTTTACGGTTTTGCGCAGGTAAACTCGGAACATTGCCGCCACAAAATTTTTAACGGAACTTTTATTATTGACGGAAAAGAGATGGAATCATCTCTGTTTCAGATGATAAAAAAAACATCTGCCGTGAATCCAAATAAAATTGTTTCGGCATATAAAGATAATTGCTCGTTTGTTGAAGGTCCGGTTATTCAGCAATTTTCTCCCGAGTTTATGGATAAATCTGGTTTTTTCAGGGAAAAAACCATTAAAACCGCTCTTTCATTAAAAGCCGAAACACACAATTTTCCCACCACCGTTGAGCCATTTAACGGCGCTTCCACCGGAAGTGGAGGCGAAATCCGCGACCGCATGGCGGGCGGGCAAGGGAGTATTCCCATCGCCGGCATGGCTGTTTACATGACTTCCTATCCCCGCATGGAAGCCGGGCGCTCGTGGGAGCAGGCAACCGAAGCGCGCGACTGGCTCTATCAGTCGCCCGAAGAGATTTTAATTAAAGCATCGGATGGAGCTTCCGATTTTGGAAACAAATTCGGACAACCGCTCATAACCGGCTCTGTGCTCACTTTTGAACATTTTGAAAATTTCAAAAAGTACGGCTACGACAAGGTGATTATGCAGGGTGGCGGAATCGGTTTTACCAACAAAAATTACAGTCTGAAAGGCACACCTGAAAAAGGTGATAAAGTGGTGATGCTTGGCGGCGACAACTACCGTATCGGTATGGGCGGCGGAGCCGTTTCTTCGGTGGCAACCGGAGAGTTTGAAGACCACGTGGAATTAAACGCAGTGCAGCGCGCCAATCCTGAGCTGCAAAAACGGGTGTTCAATGCCATTCGTGCCCTCTCCGAATCGGATGAAAATCCGGTTATCTCTATTCACGACCACGGCGCAGGCGGGCATCTGAACTGCCTGTCAGAGTTGGTTGAATCTACCGGCGGAAAAATTGATACGGCGAAATTGCCTGTGGGCGATTCCACATTGTCGCAAAAAGAAGTTATCGGGAATGAGTCGCAGGAGCGGATGGGGTTGGTTGTAAAACCGGAAGATGTGGAGCTACTCAAACGAATTGCAGCGCGCGAGCGCGCCCCGATTTATGAAATCGGGGAAGCTACAGGCGACATGCAGTTCACTTTTGAAAACTCCGAAACCGGCGAAAAACCCATTGATTTGCAGTTGGGATATATGTTTGGCAGCACTCCGGAAACTGCTCTGGAAGACAGCATTTTAAGAACTGAATTTGCCGAACCGGACTATTCCCGCGAAAGCCCGAATACGCTTATTGAAGCTGTTTTGCAGTTGGAATCTGTGGCTTGCAAAGACTGGCTTACCAATAAGGTTGACCGCTCGGCAAGCGGATTAGTTGCCAAACAACAGTGTGCCGGCGAACTGCAGCTTCCATTGAATAATGTCGGGGTTATGGCACTGGATTACAGAGGAAAAGCGGGAATTGCCGCATCCATCGGACATGCTCCGGTTGCTGCACTGATTGATTCTGAAAAGGGTTCTGTGCTGGCTATTGCAGAAGCGCTGACAAATATTGTATGGGCGCCGCTGACCGACAAAATCCGAAGTGTTTCACTGAGCGCCAACTGGATGTGGCCCGCAAAAAATCCGGGCGAAAATGCGCGTCTCTATCAGGCAGTGAATGCGGCAAGCGATTTTGCATGTGCGTTGGGAATTAATATTCCCACCGGAAAAGACTCCCTGTCAATGACCCAAAAATATCCGGACGATGTGGTTTATGCACCCGGAACGGTGATTATTTCTGCATCAGCCGAAGTTTCTGATGTTCGCAAAGTTGTGGAGCCGGTGTTGGTAAACGACCAATCCAAGGAGATTTTATTCATCGATTTTTCGTTTTCTGATAGAGCGCTCGGCGGGAGTGCGCTTGCGCAGTCGCTCAACCGGATTGGAAAAAATGCCCCGACAGTTGCCGATACCGAAAAGTTTGTTCAGGCATTTAATACTGTCCAAAAACTGATTGAACAGGATTTGATTTTAGCAGGACATGATATTGGTTCAGGCGGATTGATTGTTACCTTGCTTGAAATGTGTTTCAGCAATAAAAATGGCGGTTTGAAAGCTGATTTGACCAGTATCGGTGAAAAAGATATGATGAGAGCTCTTTTCAGTGAAAATCCCGGAATTGTTATTCAGTGCGCAGACAGTGAGCAGGTTAAGAAACAGTTGAAAGAAAGCCGAGTTGAGTATGTTTCTTTAGGTTTTCCTTCCGTACAACGGAAAGTTACCATTACAAACTTTGAAAAAACAATTGATTTTGATATTGATTCATTAAGGGATTTATGGTTCAAAACTTCCTATCTTTTTGAGCGGAAGCAAAATGATAAGGAGCTGGCTTTGCAGCGTTACAAAAACTATAAAAACTTCGGATTAGAGTACGATTTCGGAGAATTTACGGGCAAATCTGCCGATTACGGTATAGACATCGAACGGCGGAAATCTTCCGGAATAAAAGCGGCAATTATTCGTGAAAAAGGGAGCAACGGCGATCGCGAAATGGCTTATGCCCTTTATCTTGCCGGCATGGAAGTCAGGGATGTGCACATGACCGACCTGATTTTGGGACGTGAAACGCTGGAAGATGTGAATATGATTGTTTTTGCCGGCGGGTCAACAAACTCCGATGTGTTTGGCGCTGCCAAAGGGTGGGCAGGAGCTTTTCGCTATAACGAAAAAGCCCGGATTGCCCTTGAGAATTTTTACCGGCGAAAAGATACGCTATCGCTTGGTGTGGGCAACGGCTGCCAGCTGATGACGGAACTGAATCTGATCTGCTCCGAGCATGATGTTCAGCCCAAAATGAGCCGGAATGATTCCGGAAAGTTTGAGTCTGCATTTCTGAATGTGGATATTCTTGAAAGCTCATCAGTGATGCTGCAAAATATGCGGGGAATGAAACTCGGGGCATGGATAGCATACGGCGAAGGAAAATTCAGCCTTCCGCAGGATGAACGGGAATATGTTATTCCCATAAAATACAGCCATGATGAATATCCGGCAAATCCCGGTGGCTCCGACTTTTCGGCTGCTGCGCTCTGCTCTGCCGACGGCAGGCATCTGGCGATGATGTTGCATCCCGAAAGAAGTTTTGCCCCATGGCAGTGGGCAAATTATCCGGCAGCGAGAGCAAACGATGAACTTTCACCATGGATTTTGGTGTTTGTAAATGCTCGCAATTGGATTGCGGAGCAGATTCGGGAATAAGAGTTAATTTTGTTGAAAATTCAATTTTTACACAGATTTCAGAAATTCAGGAAAATGAAGAAAGCAAAAATTTTTGCCGTGATTCCGGCACTGTTAATGCTGATGTTCAATCATCAGATTTCCAACGGTTGCACAAATTTTTTAATTACAAGGGGCGCATCGGTTGACGGCTCCACAATGGTAACCTATTCTGCCGATTCGCACAATCTTTATGGCGAACTCTACTTTCAGCCGGCACAGGATCATCCGGAAGGCGCCATGCGCGATATTTATGAATGGGACACGGGAAAGTTTTTAGGGAAAATTCCGCAGCCCCGCCACACTTACAGTGTTGTCGGAAACATGAACCAGTTTCAGCTTGCCATTGGCGAAACCACTTTTGGAGGCAGGGAAGAACTTGCAACCCAGGAAGGTGCAATTATGGATTACGGAAGTCTGATCTATGTAACTTTGCAACGTGCAAAAACCGCCCGCGAAGCCATTCAGGTTATTGCGGATTTGGTTGAAAAATACGGCTATTACAGCTCCGGCGAATCGTTTTCCATTGCCGACCCCAACGAAGTGTGGCTCATGGAGTTAATCGGAAAAGGAAAAGATGAGAAGGGCGCAGTGTGGGTAGCGCTGAAAATTCCTGACGGATATATCAGCGGACATGCCAATCAGGCGCGCATAACAACTTTCCCGAAAAATGACCCGGAGAACTGCATCTATACTCCCGATGTCATCTCTTTTGCCAAAAAAAAAGGGTGGTTCAACGGAACAGATGAAGAGTTCAGCTTTTCGGACGTGTATGCTCCGGTTGATTTTGGTGGCGCCCGTTTTTGCGAAGCGCGTGTCTGGTCGGGCTTCAATCAGGTGGCTTCGGGAATGGAAAAATATGTCGATTATGCAAAAGGATTGATTCAGCACGATGAAAAAACGAATTTTGCGGTCAATCGTATGCCGTTGTGGATAAAACCGGATAAAAAGCTGAGTGTTCGCGATGTGCAAAATATGATGCGCGATCATTACGAAGGAACCGAGCTTGATATGAGCACCGGTTTTGGCGCCGGAACATTTGAACTGCCCTACCGTTTTGGCAGGCTGACCTGGCAGATTGATTCCGTGGAATATTGTAACGAAAGACCGATTTCTACCCGGCAGACAGGCTTTTCATTTGTGAGCCAAAGTCGCAACTGGCTTCCCGACCCGGTGGGCGGAATTCTCTGGTTTGGCGTGGATGATACGTATGTTACCTGTTATGTGCCAATGTATTGTGGCATTACCGAAATTCCGGAATGTTTTGCCGAAGGAAACGGCGACCTGCTCACTTACAGTCCGACATCTGCTTTCTGGACGTTCAACAAGGTTTCAAATTTTGCATATCTGCGTTATAATGAGATAATCCCGGATATTCAGAAGATTCAGAATGAACTGGAAAACAATTTTGAGAAATTTGTTCCCATTATTGACGAATCAGCCAAAAATATTTACCAGTTAAACGGAGCTGAGGAAGCCGGCAGGTTTTTAACCAAATATTCTGTAAATGAAGCCGGTTATGTGACCAAACGCTGGGAAAAACTCTGGGAATATTTGTTAGTGAAGTTTTTAGACGGAAACATAAAACGGGAGAAAGACGGAGAGTTTGAGCGCACGGAAACCGGCGTGCCACCCTATCCGCATTTCCCGGAATACCCGGATTGGTGGTACAGGGAGCTGGTTAAACAGACCGGCGATCACTTCAAAGTTATTGAATAACCAGATGAAAATTAAAATCAGGGATTCAGAGGCAGAGGATTTGGATTTTCTTGAGGGGCTTGAAAAGAGCTGTTTTCCCGATTTTCAGCAAAGCACCCGTCGTGCTATCCGCTACAGCATGACAAGTCCGCTGCAAAAAGTGATTATTGCGGAAGTTCAAAACGGAAAAGAAAAGGTTGCAGTCGGTTCAGCTACCTTATATATTTATGCGAAAACGCTGCGCATCTTTTCCATCGCTATTCTTCCCGAGTATCAGGGAGCGGGAGCCGGCAGACAATTATTGGAATATATCCTGAATTTTGCACATTCCAGAAAAGTCAGCCGCATATCGCTTGAGGCTTTGAAATCGGATGAAAGATTGGTTCGGCTATACACAAATGCGGGATTTAATATCACGGAAGAACTGCCTGATTACTATAAAAAAGACGAGCACGGTTTGCGGATGGTTTTACAGGTTGATGAGGCTGGCGAGAAGCAAAGCATCACCAACATCATTATTGTGAGAAACCCGAAAAACTGGAGCCTTGACATTGAGGATGTGAGAGTTATATCTTCCCGGGAATATATCACCGACCCTGAATTTCAGTCGCTGAAACATGTACGGATTTTTAATCTGAGCAACTCTTATCAGTATCAGAAAATGGGATATTATGTGTCGCTGCTGGCTTCTGCCCGCGACCACCGCGTGATTCCCAATGTTACAACGCTGCGCGATTTCAGCCGTCAGTCGCTGGTGCGTTCCCTTTCTAATTATATTGACGATGACATTCAAAAAACGCTGAAACATGTTGACGGAAACAAGGTAAGCGTCTCTGTATATTTCGGAAAGTCAGTGAATCCCAAATATATGTATCTGGCTCAGAAGCTCTATCATCTGTTTGAAGCGCCCATGTTGCAGATAGATTTTGTAAAATCGGATAAGTGGCTGATTCAGAAGGTTACTCCGCTAAGTTTAAAAAAGGTGAAGCCGGAGGATTTGGAGAAAGTTCAGGAGTTTGCCCGGGACTATTTCTCCAAAAAGAGGTTCACCCGCCCCCGGTTTAAAAATTACAAATATGATCTGGCAATTTTGGTAAATCCTAACGAGGAGAATCCGCCGTCATGCCCGGATGCTTTGCAGAATTTCAAGAAAGCCGCTGAAAAAATCGGATTTGCCACCGAGTTTATCACAAAAGATGATTTCAGCCAGCTTTCTGAATACGATGCCCTGTTTATCCGGGAAACCACAAGTGTGAACAATCACACCTACCACTTTTCGCGTGCGGCTTATGCTGACGGGTTGGTGGTAATTGACGATCCCTGGTCTATTTTGCGCTGTTCCAACAAGATTTTTCAGAATGAACGGCTGAAACAAAACAAAATTAAAACCCCGGAAACTGTTGTTTTGTCGAAATCGAACTACCGCAAATTTCAAACTTCGCATCTCAGTTTTCCAATGGTGCTCAAACAGCCCGACAGCGCTTTTTCTTTGGGCGTTGAAAAGGTGAACAATCCGGAAGAGCTTGAAGATTCATTGGGGAAATTGTTCAAATTGTCTGATTTGGTGATTGTTCAGGAGTTTATGCCGTCCGAATTCGACTGGCGGATTGGCGTGCTTGATCAGGCGCCGCTTTTTGCATGCAAATACTTTATGGTGAAAGGACACTGGCAGATTTACGACTGGAAAAGCGGTAACAGCAACAACTGGGGAAATGTGGAGACCGTAGCTTTGGATGAAGTTCCGCCGGAAGTTGTAAAAACAGCGGTAAAAGCGGCTTCGCTCATTGGAGACGGACTTTACGGGGTTGACCTGAAAATTGTGAACGGAGAGGTGTTTGTCATCGAAATCAATGACAATCCGAACATTGATGCAGGAGTTGAAGACCTGGTGCTGAAAGATGAGCTTTATGTCAAAGTGATGCGTTCCCTGTTCAACCGGATAGAAATTAACCGCAATATTGCACAGTTTGTAACGGTCTGATACCTATTCTAAAACAGGTAGTTCAGTCCGATGTACAGCCCGGAGCCACCATCGCGTTTGTCGGCTGCCATACCATAATCCACGGCAATCACAAAGTTTTGATTCATAACAATTCGTAAACCTGCGCCATAGGAGATGTGCATTTTTTCTGCATCGTTTTCAAAGAAGTCTGCTCCGGGTGTGAATCCGCTGCCCGGTTTAACGGCAATTTTTTGGGTTACCCGCCCGAAATCCGTAAATCCGTTCAGTCCCAAATAGAAATTGTTGTTTATAAAGTGAAAACGAACAAATTTCCAGCGTGCTTCGATGTTTCCGTAAAAAATTCCGTCTCCAACAATGCGGTTCCGCAGGATGCCGCGCATTGTTTTTGCACCGCCAAGACCTTCAGAAGTTGCTCCTTTCAGCTCGGAAACAATAACCTGAGTCTGATAATAAAAAGGAGCATGACCGGATAAGGTTGTCTGATATGCCAGACGGTATGCCAATGATAAATCATTGGGAATGAGTGTGAAATACTGACGGTGGGTGAGGCTGAGTTTTGTAAAACTACTTTCGGCTCCCAAAAAGGAGGGAGCGCCAACCAATACTGCTTCCGTCCAGATTCCCTTCATCGGATTGGGGCGGTTGTCGCGTGTGTCAAAAACCAGCCCTGCCTTGAGTTCAGGAATAAAGCCGCCGTCGGCTTCTTCCGCAGAAATAATGCCCCACTCCTGATATTTTTCAAAAAGTCCGTCAACAGCCGGCAAAACATCATCTCCCTTTTTCCCTTTGTTCAGTTTTTCTAAATTTACCGAACCCAACTTGAAATTCAGCAGATTTACACCGGCAGCCCACTTCAGCTTTTCACCTGAAAATTTTCCCTGTAAATCCACTTTAAGCCGGAACATATTGCGGTCATATTTATAGAACATCCGTGTGATATAATCGCTGCTCACATCATCGAACCAATTCTTGTTGACTACGGCATCAAAACCGTTGAATCCAAAGAAGTCGTATGCCTGATCGGAGAGATAGCTGATATCTAATGAAGTTTGCAACCCCCTGATTAGCTGGTCTGAATCGTAGTAAAAACGGTTAATTCCGCTCCCTTTTGTGAAGCGGGAAACCTCAAAATAGAGAGAGTGTTCATAATTCGGATAGCGGCTGCCGTCGCCGTAGTTGTATAAATTGACTAACGCACCATACTGAAAACCTAAATCGGTATCAAAAGTGATGGTGGGCAATGCGCCAAAATTCCAGCCTGTTTTGGTAACTTCATCCTGAGCGGAAAGCGCCAGAACCAAAAGAGAGATAAAAATGAGTGAATAAAGTTTTTTCATTGCTGTAAAGTTTGCGGAACATCCGGCTCCGGTTTTTGTGAACTAAGATAGATAAAAAAGTGAACAGTAAAATTTTTTTCAAAAAAAATGGAAAATAGCCGATTAATTTATATTTTTAAACTTTTCAACATAATGTATCACACTTCTTAAATAAATTAAAATCATAATCCATATTTAAAATGAAAACAAACAGAAGGAGATTTTTTCAGATTGCCGGAGTTGCCGGAGCAGGCGTTCTCTCAGGCGGTTTAACTTCATGTGCCCGGCAGGGCGGAGATGGCGGGGAATCAGCATTGGCTGCTATTAAAGATGCGGCATCGGCAAGGCATCCGCAGCAGTTTAACATGAGTGGCTATGCAGCGCCCAAAATTGAGACTGTGCGTATTGGCTTTATCGGATTGGGAAGTCGCGGACCGGGAGCAGTTTCGCGGATTTCAAATATTGACGGCGTGGAAATCGTGGCGCTGTGCGATAAAAATCCGGCAGGAGTGGCACGCGGACAAAAAATTCTTGAAAGACAGGGATTGCCGAAAGCAAAGGAATACAGCGGCAGTGAAGATGTATGGAAAGAGCTGTGCGAAAGCCCTGACATTGATTTAGTCTATATCTGCACACCCTGGAAACTGCACACACCTATGTGCGTTTATGCGATGGAAAACGGAAAACATGCGGCAACGGAAGTTCCGGCGGCAGTAACCGTGGATGAAGCCTGGCAGTTGGTGGAGACGTCAGAGCGGACAAAAAAGCACTGCATGATGTTAGAAAACTGCTGCTATGACTTTTTTGAACTGCTTACCCTGAATATGGCAAGGCAAGGCTTTTTTGGTGAAATCGTTCACGTGGAAGGGGCTTATATCCACGATTTGCTCAGCAGCAATTTCGGCAAAGATTCCTATTCGGATATGTGGCGTTTAAGGGAAAACATGACCCGTAACGGCGACCTTTACCCGACACACGGATTAGGTCCGGTTTGTCAGGTACTGAATGTGAATCGCGGAGACAAAATGGATTATCTCACTTCCATGTCAACCAACGATTTTATGATGGGTAAACGGGCAAGGGAATTAGCTGCCGAAGACGGCTTTTTTGAGCAGTTTGCAACCGACAGCTACCGGGGAAACATGAACTCTACGCTGATTCGCACCCATAAAGGCAAAACCATTATGATTCAGCATGATGTAACCAGTCCGCGCCCCTATTCGCGCATTCATCTGGTGAGCGGAACCGATGGTTTTGCAAGAAAATATCCACTTCCCGGAAAAATTGCAAAAGGACACAGCTTTTTTGATGAAGATGAGATGAAAGTTCTGGAAGAGCAATACACTCCGCCAATTATTAAACTGGTGGGTGAGATGGCTAAAAAAATCGGCGGACACGGCGGCATGGACTTTATGATGGACTGGCGCCTGATTGACTGCCTGCGCAATGGTATTCCGTTAGATCAGGATGTGTATGATGCAGCGCTGTGGAGCGTGGTCGGTCCGCTGAGCGAATGGTCGATTGCCAACCGTTCCAACTCCATTGACGTGCCCGATTTTACCAATGGCGCATGGCAAACCAACACCCCGGTTGATGTTACCCTTTCAAAGGGCGGAACAACGGGAGTGAAAGTGAAAGCAAAAGCTGAAGGTCAGCTGAGCGTCTCTTAAAACACACTATTTCCTCCTACTCCGCAAGGAGTAAAATATTGATAACCCCGGATAAGCCACAGGCGCAATCC
>CAYNOQ010000086.1:0-10812 GCA_964398855.1 uncultured Mariniphaga sp.
AAAGTATTTACACGACCCCGCAATTCAGGTAGCGAGGAAGTTTTGAGAGAATTGGTAATGGATGGTCTGGAGTCGGCTGACTTTCCCGAAAGCCAGTTAGGCGGAATGTTCCAGGTGTTTGGCGAAGTTTTAGGTTATGTTGATGCTATCTGTTATACTTTCAATAACTACAAAAACATGCAGGCACGGTTTCCCGACAGCGAAGTACCCAAAATAGCCATCAACGGCATTTTTCCCGATGAAAAAACGATTAAAAATGAGACCTATCCCTTTATATCGAAAGTTCATGTTGCAATCCGCTCCGATTTAGACCATAATTCAATGGCATACAAATTATATGAATGGTTGCAATCAAAAAATGCAAATACTACCATCAAAGAATGTGGATTTTTCCCTCTGTGATTTGAATAGCTGCGCGCTACTCTCGATAGGAGAATAAACAGAGATTTTCAGGAAATTTGCCAGTAAGTACCAGACTTCGGATATCATTTTTCAATAGCCCGCAGCACCATATTGCGATAGGATACTTTTCCGTGGTCGCCCTGCAGGTAAATCGGACCGGGTGCCAGTACATCGCCGCTTAATGCTCCTCCTGTCGGACCATAAACAGGCTGGTTATCAATAATGGTTGTTCCGTTGAGCCTTACTGTAATATGCCGGTCGCAAAGGGTTATGTCCATGGCTTGCCATTCTCCTGCCGGTTTTTCGGCAGCAACTGTTGGTTTCACGCGGCTATAAACAGCACCCATATTGTGCGAATCAGTCTCCCTGCCATACGAATCCATCACCTGAATTTCATACATGCCACGCAGATAAACACCGCTGTTGCTCCCTGCCGGAACATTTACCTCCAGCGTCAGGTTGAAATCTTTAAACTCCTGTTCGGTTCGGATGTTTCCATAGGAAATCCGTCTGCCTTCCTGCTGCACCGGATCATTCACAAGCACTCCTTTTTCCACTTTAAACCCGTTCGTCTGCCGCGAATTCGTTAGCTTCCAGCCTGTCAGGTCTTTTCCGTTAAACAGATTTACCGGCTTACCGTATTTTACCAGAGAAAGGTCCGGTGCCGGTGGCAAATCGGGAAGTTTCCATCCGTAAAATTTCGCAATATTCGCCTGCATTCCGTTTCGCGCGGGCTGAACAGATTTCCCGGAAATCCGGTCTCCGCTGCGGGCAATCTCAAACAGATGGGGCGTTATCACTTTTCGCTCCTGCCCTTCGGCAGTGGTGCGGGTTGCCTCGCCTGCACGCATAACCACCAAATTGTTTTCATCAAGCAGAAAAACACTTTGTACCGGCAGCACACTTCCTCCCTGCCAAAGCAGGTCAGCATCCAGAACACCGTCATTATCATACACTTTCAGCCAGCCAACAGCGCCGTTTTCAATATGAATTGACCACATTCCGTAAAATCCGTTTTGAACAGGTTGCGCACCGGCAAAAACCAAAGAAATAAAAACTGCACTAAGGAGTAAAAATATTTTTCTCATAACCGTTTTTTTTGATTGTTATTTTGTGGAACAAACTTACAAAAAGATTAACTATATACACTGATTTTCTTTGCGCCTAAACTCAAAATATCAAATCGCAAGCCTCCGGCGGCATCCATTTTTTATCTTTCCCTTCCCATTTCACATTGCAGCCGATGGGATTGGTTACCGGAACGGATATCTCTTTCCCGGATACTAACTCTTCCAATGTTCTGTCAAGATCATTGACGCTCATTTTTGATATATCGCGCGGATTGTCAAGGGCGCGTCCGGTGTAAACCAACTCCCGGTTTTCATTGAAAACATAAAAATGTGGCGTGCGTAAAGCGCCATAAGCCAACGCAGTTTCCTGAGATTCATCCCGTAGGTATTTCCACGGAAAATTGAATTCTTCCATGCGTTTTATCATGTGGTCGAAATCATCTTCTGCATAAGTGTTGGCGCTGTTGGAGTTTATTCCGACAAACTCAACACCATAGCTCCGAAACTTTTCAGCAGATTGACGCGTAATTTCATCACTCCCCGTGACATACGGACAATGGTTGCAGGTGAAAAAAATCACTAAAAATTTTGAATCCTTAAAACTCTCCAATGAGTAACTCTTTCCGTCAGTTGCCGGAAGATTAAAATCAATTGCTTTTTTTCCTATCTCAAGTGTAAATGCCATTTTATAATTTTAAAAAATTTATTCTCATGTATCAGTATCTCGCAAAATCGTTTCTCAGAGCCATAAAAAATCCTGTTTTACTTCTCAATTTAAACTCTTCATTCGTAATTGAATCTCCATTTATCCCCAACTTAATCCCCACCTAATCCCAGTGCTATCCAACGCTGACAGATCTGACGATGCTGTCAGGTTGTATCGCACAAGTCTGACTGCTTATCTTGCTCTGTAAGAGCTTAATGTGGATAACCCCGGATAAGCCGCAGGTGCAATCCGGGGTAGCACAACCAGCTGCACCCGGAACTCGGCAAGGAGTTCAATAGGCAATAAAAAGCTCCGCAAACCATCTTTCAATCACGTTTCTGTCATTTTGACCGCAGGGAGAACACCCCTCCTCTCTATCTCTCCCAAAGCTTAGCTACCTTTGGTAGTGAGGAGAGAGTAAACATTTTTCAAAAGAACGCTTTCAATTTTTATTGTTCACATCACTACCTAATCTCCACCTAATCCCCATCAATCCCCCTTTCCCCTCCCGTCTTCATTTCTCTTCTAAAAGCAATTCATTACAGAAATGTTTAACAGGTATAAAAATCTTGCTTATTTTTAGCTGAATTTTTACGGGCAAAATATAAAAAATTTACGAATGCAGCGAGAAAAAGCTTACCGGAGGATTACCGGACTGCGCAAAGAGATTGACGAGCACAATTATAGATACTATGTGCTGGCGCAACCTGAAATCAGCGATTACGACTTTGACATGATGTTGCGCGAACTGGAAAAACTGGAATCTGCATTCCCGGAGTTTGCAGACCCAAACTCACCCACCCGTCGGGTTGGCAGCGATATCAGCAAAGCATTTGAACAGGTGGAGCACCGCTATCCCATGTTATCGCTCAGCAACGCCTATTCGGAAGGTGAAATTGCCGATTTCGACAACCGCGTAAAAAAGCTTGCCGGTGCAGATTTGGAATATGCCTGTGAACTGAAATTTGACGGCTCATCCATCAGTCTTCTCTATGAAAACGGAAGGTTAGCACGTGCCGTCACGCGTGGCGACGGAGAAAAGGGCGATGATGTAACCGCAAACGTGCGCACCATACGGTCAATTCCGCTTGTACTCAGGGGTAGCGATTTTCCGGAATTTTTTGAAATACGCGGTGAAATTGTTATGCCTTTTCCTGTTTTTGATGAGCTGAACAAGCAACGCGAAGAAGCCGGCGAACCCTTGTTTGCAAACCCGCGCAACGCTTCGGCAGGAACGCTGAAACTGCAAAACCCGGCGATTGTGGCATCGCGAAAACTCGATGCCTATTTTTACGTGCTCATGGGGGATAATCTTCCTGCCGCCACCCATTTTGAAAACCTCAAAAAGGCAAGGGAGTGGGGTTTCAAAGTTTCCGACTCCATTGAATTGTGTCGAAATACGGATGAAATTTTCAGCTATCTGCGCAAATGGGATACCGGTCGCCACCAAATTCCTTTTGCCACCGATGGCGTTGTGGTAAAAGTAAATTTGCTGGCACAGCAGGAAGAGCTGGGTTTTACAGCCAAATCTCCCCGCTGGGCAATTGCATACAAGTTTAAGGCGGAAAGTGCAGCTACCGTTTTGCAGTCGGTCACGTTTCAGGTTGGGCGAACCGGAGCCGTTACTCCCGTTGCAAATCTGGAGCCGGTGCAAATTGCCGGAACAATCGTGAAGCGGGCATCGCTGCACAATGCAGATATTATTCAAAATCTTGATTTGCACCTGAACGACACCGTATTTGTGGAAAAAGGTGGTGAAATCATCCCGAAAATTACCGGTGTGGATATTCAAAAAAGGAATCCGGGAGCGCTACCCGTCACTTTTATTGAACAGTGCCCGGAATGTGGCGCCGGACTAATCAGAAACGAAGGCGAAGCAGCACATTATTGTCCGAATGAAGATAACTGCCCACCACAGATTAAAGGAAAAATTGAACATTTCGTCAGCCGTAAGGCGATGAATATTGACGGATTGGGTCAGGAAACTATTGATTTGCTCTACAATCAGGGGCTGGTGAAAAGCGTTGCCGATCTCTATCTACTGAAAAAAGAGCAATTAGCCGGATTGGAGCGAATGGGGGAAAAATCGGCACAACGCATTCTGGATGGGCTTGAAGCATCTAAAACAGTGCCTTTTGAGCGTGCTCTTTACGCTTTGGGAATTCGCTTTGTGGGTGAAACGGTAGCAAAAAAACTGGCAAAAGAAGTGGTTTCAATCCAAAATTTGAGTAAAAAAACAAAAGAAGAGTTGATTGAAATTGATGAAATTGGCGATCGCATTGCCGACAGCATCGTGGATTACTTTTCCAATGCCGAACATCTGAAAATGATCGGTTTTCTTGAAAAACAGGGAATTCAGTTTCATCTGAGCGAAGATCAACTTATCAACCGAACGGAAAAACTGGCAGGATTAAATATTGTGATTTCGGGAACATTTCAGAAGTTTTCGCGCGATGAGCTGAAAAAATTAATTGAGCAAAACGGTGGCAAAAACACAAGTTCAATCTCAAAAAACACAAGCTATGTGCTTGCCGGTGAAAATATGGGTCCCAGCAAGCTGGAAAAGGCGAACAGCCTTGGAGTTCCCATAATTTCCGAAGATGATTTTTTGAAGATGATTGAAAATTAAATCGAAAAAGCACCGTTTATTATTTTATTATGCACATCCTTGAAAAAATTGCCCGCTATTCCCTGCGCAAAAAAGCAGCACACATAAAAAGAAAATTAGTGATTCCCGAATCCGGCACACTGAAAAAAATCGGTGTGCTGTGGCAATATGAAGGCAAAGAGGCATTCAAATTTATTCACGACCATTTTTCAGAAAGTCACGTCATTGTCAGAAATCTCTGTATTTATGATAAAAAAACACAGGCGCTTCCCGGCGTCAATGTCATCACGCCAAAGGACCTGAATTGGCTCGGGCTTCCAGAACCCGGCACAGCAGATGAATTTATCAACACGGAATTTGACCTGCTTTTCAATATAATTTTAAATCAGAATCTTGTGTCTGACTATATTACCGCGATGAGCAAAGCACATTTCAAATTAGGCTGGTCGCCCGCTGAAAACAACTTTTTTGACCTGAATATTAATATTCAGAAAGAACCCGATGCAATGTATCTTGCCAGACAACAAATTTTTTATCTTGGACAGTTTTTTCAAACATAATATAAAACATGAACCATCCATTTACAGGTGCAGGCGTGGCTTTGGTCACACCGTTTACAGAAAATAATTCGATTGATTTTGATGCATTGAGCCGGATTCTGAAAAATCAGGCTGAAGGCGGAATGGACTATTTAGTGGCACTCGGAACAACTTCCGAAACCCCGACTTTAAGTGAAAACGAGCAGAAAGAAATTGTCAGTTTTATAAAACAAAACTCCCGGGGTCTTCCCGTTGTGGTTGGCATGGGCGGCAACAATACCCAAAAAATTATTGAGCAGATTGATAAGTATGATTTCAGCGGAGTGAGCGGACTGCTCGTTGTTACGCCATATTACAACAGACCTTCGCAGGAAGGGATGTTTCACCACTATCTTGCTATTGCAAAAGCCAGCCCCGTGCCAATAATTTTATACAATGTGCCTTCACGCACGGGAGTTAATCTGGAATCCGATACGGTAATCCGCCTTGCCGAAGCTTCACCGAAAATTGTTGCCGTCAAGGAAGCATCGGGGATTGTAGCTCAGGCTACACGCATTAATAAATATGCGCCTGATCATTTTTCGGTCATTTCCGGGGATGATGTGATGACACTGCCCTTGGTTGCCATCGGTGGGATTGGCGTTATTTCCGTGATTGCCAATGCACTGCCCCAAAAACTCAGCAGCCTTGTTCATTTTGCCCTTGAAGGAAAATTTTCAGAAGCAGGCAAACTGCACACGGAACTGATTGACCTGTTCAAGCTTCTTTTTAAAGAAGGAAATCCCGAAGGCGTCAAGGCGCTGCTAAATATTCAGGAGACTATCCTGTATAAAATGCGTGCACCGCTCCATAGAATCAGTGATGCCCTGCATGACGAAATAAAGGCAGCTTACCTGAGATTGAAATAGTGCGCTACCACAACATATAGCGCAAACAGGATGGATTTAATCCCTTTCTCACCAGCCCAGAACATAAGCAAAAATCAGCGGGGCAACAATGGTTGCATCTGACTCGATGACAAATCGCGGTGTATCCTGCGAAAGTTTTCCCCAGGTGATTTTTTCGTTGGGCGTAGCTCCCGAATAAGAGCCGTAGCTTGTTGTAGAGTCACTAATCTGGCAGAAATAATCCCAAAACGGGGTCTCCTTCCAGTCCAGATCCAAAATCATCAAGGGCACAACACAAATCGGAAAATCTCCTGCTATGCCGCCGCCAATCTGAAAAAATCCCACTCCCGCTTCCGAATTGTTGCGATACCAGTCAATTAGATAAACCATATATTCAATTCCGGTTTTAAGAATACTCACATCAATGTCTCCGCGGATTACGGCAGCAGTAAACACATTGCCTAATGTGCTGTCTTCCCAGCCGGGAACGATAATCGGCAGATTTTTTTCGGCAGCTGCCAGCAGCCATGAATCCTTGGGGTCGATCTGATATTCATCTTTAAGCTCACCTGATTGAAAAAGTTCATAAACAAATTCATGAGGGAAAAAGCGCTTCTTTTCAGTTTTTGCTTTTTCCCAGAGTTTCAGTATTTTATTTTCAATTTTACGAAATGCCAGATCTTCCGGAATGCAGGTGTCGGTAACGCGGCTCAGCCCTTTATCATACAAATCCTGTTCATCCTGCGGCGAAAGGTCGCGGTAGTGGGGCACCTTCACATAATGATTATGCGCAATGAGATTAAAAACATCTTCTTCCAGATTGGCGCCCGTGCAGGTGATGATGTGCACCTTATCCTGCCTGATTATTTCAGCCAGAGACTTGCCTAACTCTGCCGTACTCATGGCTCCGGCAAGCGTTATCATCATTTTGCCCCCACTGTCAATCAGGTTCCTGTAGCTTTCGGCAGCATCAACAGTTTCGGCAGCATTGAAATGGCGGTAATGCTCTTTCATAAAACGGGAGATGGAATTTGAATTCATTTTAAATCGATTTTTTAGTTTATTTAAATCCAAAAAGAAGCTTTGCTCACCGCTTGCCCCTTTTTTACAAATATTGGCAAATTAAGCTTCTTCAACAAAAGATGACGAACATTTGCCACAAATCGGCAATAACATTAATTTAAAACTATTAATTTCCCTTTGCTGAACGCATTAGACAACAATAATCTCAAAGAATTAATTAATTTTGCGCCCATAAATTTTAAGCTGTTGTTATTGATGGCGATGCTGCGGCTTAAACATGGTTTAATTTAATATTTTAAAAAATGTATTTAACATCTGAGAAAAAACGGGAGTTTTTTGCTGAGCACGGTAAGGATGAGAAAGATACCGGCAATGCTGAGGCACAGATCGCGCTGTTTACCTACCGGATCAACCACCTCACCAATCATCTGAAAAGCAACAAAAAAGATTTCAGCACACGCAGGGCGCTGATTAAACTTGTAGGAAAGCGGCGAAGGTTGCTTGACTATCTGAAAAACAAGGATATTGAGCGCTATCGGGCAATACTTGTTAAGTTGAACCTGCGTAAATAATATTATTTGAAAGGCAATAGTTGATTGCCTTTCTTTTTTATATCTTTACAAAACCTCACCACCCTTATTTTTTTATAAACATTTGAATTTTTTAGTTAAGTTATGGTAAATGCAGTAACAAAAACAATTGAACTTGCCGATGGCAGGTCAATTACCATAGAAACCGGCAAACTTGCCAGACAGGCAGACGGAGCGGTGGTGGTAACCATGGGTGAAACAATGTTGCTGGCAACAGTAGTTTCGGCGCGGGAAGCAAATGAAGACGTGGATTTTATGCCCGTTTCCGTTGACTATCGCGAAAAATTTTCGGCAGCAGGGCGTTTCCCCGGTGGTTTTTTAAAACGCGAAGGACGCCCGTCCGATGACGAAATCCTGGTAGCCCGCTTAGTTGACCGCGCATTGCGTCCGCTTTTTCCCGAAGATTATCACGCTGAAACGGCGGTGATGATTTCACTTATTTCAGCCAATTCGGAAGATTTGCCGGATGCGCTCGCAGGACTGGCAGCATCGGCAGCCATTGCAGTTTCTGATGTTCCATTTGAAACACCGATTTCCGAAGTCCGTGTCGGACGTGTCAACGGACAATTAATCATCAACCCAACACACAGCCAGCTGAGTGAAGCCGACCTCGACATTATGGTTGGCGCTTCTTTCGATAATATTATGATGGTTGAAGGCGAAATGAGCGAAGTGTCGGAAGAGGAGATGCTTGAAGCGATTAAATTTGCGCACGAAGAGATAAAGAAGCACTGCAAAGTGCAGGAAGAACTGGCGCAGGAGCTGGGAGTCGTGAAACGTGAATACAGCCACGAAAACAATGACGAGGAACTTCGCACCAAAGTGAGAGCTGACCTTTACGATGCCTGCTATCAGTTTGCAAAAAGCGGTGTTACCGACAAGCAGGAACGCCTGGCAGGCTTTGATGCCATTCGTGATGAATATATTGAAGCGTACAGGGAAGCAAATGTCGAAAATGAAGAAATTGATTTAGAGCAGCACGAAAAACTGATAAAGCGCTACTATCACGAAGTAGAAAAAGAGGCGATGCGCCGGATGATTCTGGACGACAAAATCAGGCTTGACGGGCGAAAATCCGATGAAATTCGCTCAATCTGGGGCGAAGTGGATTATCTGCCCGGGGCACACGGTTCATCCCTGTTCACCCGTGGCGAAACCCAGTCGCTGACATCCGTTACATTGGGAACGAAGATGGATGAAAAAATCATCGATAATGTTACGGTTCAGGGAAAGGAAAAATTTCTGCTTCATTACAATTTCCCGCCATTTTCCGTAGGCGAACCACGCACGCCACGCGGACTTAGTCGCCGCGAAATCGGACACGGTAATCTGGCACACCGTGCACTCAAACGCATGATACCCGCTGATTTCCCCTATATTATACGGGTGGTTTCCGATATTCTGGAATCAAACGGTTCGTCTTCCATGGCAACTGTTTGTGCCGGCACAATGGCGCTGATGGACTCCGCGATGAAAATTAAAAGTCCGGTTTCGGGAATCGCCATGGGGCTGATTACCGACAAGGATTCAGACAAATATGCCATTCTTTCCGACATTTTGGGCGATGAAGACCACTTAGGCGATATGGACTTTAAAGTGGCGGGAACCGTTAACGGAATCACTGCAACCCAAATGGACATCAAAGTTGACGGACTACCTTATGAAGTGCTGTCTCAGGCGCTGATGCAGGCAAAAGAAGGAAGACTGCACATTCTGAATAAAATGATGGAAATTATTCCCGAGCCACGCGAAGATTTCAAACCCAATGTGCCAAGAATTGAGGTTATCGAAATTCCAAAAGATATGATTGGCGCAGTGATTGGACCCGGAGGAAAAATCATTCAGGCTATTCAGGAAGAGACAGAAACCGTTATTGTTATTGAAGAAATTGATGATAAGGGAGTTGTGGAAATTTCAGGAACCGGAATTGAAGCAGTTGAAGCTGCCAAAAAGCGGATAAAAGCAATTGTTGCCGTGCCTGAGGTTGGCGAAATTTATCAGGGGAAAGTGAAATCGGTTGTCTCTTTTGGTGCTTTTGTGGAAATTATTCCCGGAAAAGAGGGACTGCTGCATGTTTCGGAAATGGACTGGAAACGTGTTGAATCTGCTGAGGATTTCACCAAAGAAGGTGAAATCTTAGAGGTGAAACTGATTGGCGTAGATGAAAAAACAGGAAAACTGAAACTTTCGCGCAGGGCATTGCTGCCCAAACCGGAAGGCTATGTGGAACGTCCACCCAGAGGCGACCGTCCGCCACGCAGAGATGGTGGTGGTTACAGAGATGACAACCGCCGCGGAGGCGACAGAAAAGATAGAGGAGATAGAGGCGGTGGTTACAACAGACCGCGCCGGGACAGATAATCTCCTGTCATTAAAATATAATCCGAAAAGAGATTGCAGCTTCTGCAATCTCTTTTTTTATCGGTTATCTTCATGCTCAGCTGTTGGCAATAAGATTTTCAGATAAATTTTGATGCCGCCTACCTGATTTATTTTGTATTTTTGAAATTTAATGACAGAGAAAAAGCGTTTTGCTTTTTTCTGTATTTTGAAAATATTTTTACTGATTATAATCCATTTAAATAATCGCATTATGAATTTAAGGAAATTATCTTTTCTGCTTCTTATTTTCTCTTTTTGCTGTTTCAGCACAGAAGCTCAAACCAAATCGGCACAAAAATCGCCTGCTCTAACCGAGACTTCGCCTGAAAGCGCCGGTGTTTCTTCTGAACGCATCGCAAGAATCGACAATATGCTTGAAATGGCTGTTGCCGAAAATCAGGTGCCGGGTGTGGTGGCGCTCATAGTGCGGAACGGCAAAATTGTCTATTGGAAAGCGCATGGTCTTGCCGACAACGAGAACAATAAAGCCCTGAAACGCGATGATATTTTCCGGATTGCATCCCAAAGCAAAGCGATCACTTCTACAGCGGTAATGATGCTTTGGGAAGAGGGGAAATTCAGGCTTGACGATCCCATTTCCAAGT
>CAYNOQ010000087.1:0-3920 GCA_964398855.1 uncultured Mariniphaga sp.
TGAAGTCCCCGACCATTTTCTCAACTGGCTGCAGTGCATCCGCGAAAACACCAAACCGATTGCGCCCATTGAAGCCGGATACCAACATGCAGTAGCCGTGTTGATGGCTATGAAGTCGTATGAAACCGGACGAAAAACTTTTTTCGATATTGAAAAAAGAAAAATTTATACTGCTTGATTTTTGAATATTCTGAAAATTAAAAATTTTAAATGCTTATCCGTATGCTTGCCCATGAGTGGGAGATTCCCGCCCTTTTGGGCGGGAATGATGCCGTTGATGGAATATTAAAGGTAGAGAGGTGGCGGCGAAGTCGCCACCTCTCCTCACTCTCCCGCCTTAATGAATCGTCATTCTCAATCGCAGGTCGGGAATCTATTTGTATAAAATTTACATAGGGTGAAATCACGGATGTGCATTAAAAAAATCACCATGAAAGTCAAAAACCTGCTTATCGTATTTCTTTTGCTTGTTGGTTGTAATGTTTCTGAGAATCAGAATATTCCTTTTGAGGTGGGGTGGGGAGTAGCCGACATAACTCCACCGATCGGTTTTCCACGATACGGATATCCGCCGGTAATGAGTACGGGAGTTAAGAATTCACTTTATCCTGAACAGGCGTTTTTATCGCTCAGGCGAAAGCTGAAAATATCAATTTGGGGCGTTCAGCCGCCGCTTGAACAGCTTAGAATACATGAAGCTGTTCCGCCTTCGGTCTCCGGCGAACCATGGCATCTGCCGGTTGAGATACACGCTTTTCGGTTAGATACCCAAACTGCAATTGTTACCATGCCCGGAGAACTGTTCACGGAGTTCGGAATTGATCTGAAAAAAAGGTCGCCGTTTCCAAACACCATACTTATTGAGCTTGCAGACGCCGATATTGCATACATCCCTACTGTGCAGGCGTTTAAGGAGGGCAGCTATGAAACCATTAATTCGAGGCTGATGCCCGGTGGCGGAGAAGAAATGATAAATCAGGCTGTGAAAATCCTTGAGGATTTACGCTGAAAGCCCGGCACATTATTTTTTGTTATCAGCTAAAAAACCAATCTTTGCATTTTGACAGACCGGATGCAGAGGTCTGTATGATTGGTAAATTGTGAATTAATTTGATAATAAAAGATGAAAAAAAACTTTGTAACAACCTTTTTTGCACTGACAGTTCTTTTGTTTGCCTCCTGTGTTTCAACAGTTCAGGAAAAGAAAACCGCTCTTCTTGAGCCGGTTGATTATGTAAATCCCCACATTGGCAATATCAGCCATTTGCTGGTGCCCACCTTCCCGACCGTGCATCTGCCCAACAGCATGTTGCGTGTTTGCCCGGCAAGACGTGAGTTTTCCGAAATTCAGATGAGCGGTCTGCCTTTGATTCTGACCAGCCACCGCGGTGTTTCGGCATTCAATTTAAGTCCTTTTCAGGGAGAGGAGAGCCGGCTCAAACCGGTGATTCAATACCGCTACGACCAGGAACAGCTGACGCCTTATTCTTATTCGGTTTATTTAGATGAGCAGAATATTCAGGTGGATTTTGGTCTTTCGCACCAATCGGCAGTTTATGAAATTGAGTTTGAAAATGATGCGCCAACGTGGCTAATTCTCAATTCGGCTGACGGGGAAGTGAGCTGGGACGGTGAATCGCTCAGCGGTTTTCAGCATTTAGGAAATAACACCAAGGTTTATCTGCATCTGACTCCCGATATTTTGCCGAAACAGGTTTCAAAACTTGAAACGAACGGATTGGCTGAAGGTAGTCGGGCGGAAGGCAGAAATGCCAGCCTGGTTCTGGAATATCCGCAGGGAACAAAAATGCTAAAGCTGCATTACGGAGTCTCTTTTATCAGTGAAGCGCAGGCAAAAGCCAATATGGAACGCGAAGTGGCAGGCAAAACTGTTGCAGCGTTGCAGTTGGCAGGACGTGAAATATGGAACAGAGAGCTTGGAAAAATCCGGGTTGCCGGTGGCTCTGAAGATGAGCTGAAGGTCTTTTACACTGCATTATACCGCTGTTTTGAGCGTCCGGTAAATATTTCCGAAGATGGTAAATATTTCAGCGCTTTTCAGGGAAAAGTGCTTGAAGATCAGGGGCGCTCCTATTATACCGATGACTGGATTTGGGACACCTATCTGGCACACCATCCTTTGCGCATTTTGCTTGATTCCGAACAGGAGGAGGATATTCTCCACTCGTTTGTGAAGATGACCGAACAGATGGATAATCCATGGTGGCCCAATTTCCCCGAAATAACCGGCGACGGGCGGCGGATGAATTCCAATCACGGAGTGGCAACCGTTTTGGATGCGCACCGCAAAGGATTGAAAAACTTCGATTTTGAAAAAGCCTATGAAGCCTGCAAAGCTGCAATCACCGAAAAAACACTGGCGCCCTGGTCGGGGAAACCTGCCGGTGAGCTTGACCGGTTTTATGTGGAACATGGCTTTATTCCGGCGCTGTATGAAGGCGAAAAGGAAACTGTGCCGGAAGTACATTCATTTGAAGGGCGACAGACTGTTGCGGTAACTTTGGGAACCGCATTTGATGAGTGGTGTCTCTCGCAAATTGCCGAAGCGTTGGGCAAAACTGATGAAGCGGCATATTTCAAAGAGCGCTCTTTTAACTATCGGAATCTGTTCAATGAAGAGACGAAGTTTTTTCATCCAAAGGATAAAAACGGCAAGTTTATCGAACCCTTTGATTACAGGTTTTCGGGTGGAGTGGGCGCGCGCGCTTATTATGACGAAAACAACGCATGGACCTACCGCTGGGGTGTGCAGCACAATATTCAGGATTTGATTGAACTGATGGGTGGAAACGACGAATTTACAAAAAATCTGGATGCTACGTTCACCGAACCTTTGGGACGTTCAAAATTTGCATTTTACGCCCAGTTGCCCGACCAGACCGGAAATGTGGGGCAGTTTACCATGGGGAACGAGCCTTCGCTGCATATTCCGTATCTCTATAATTTTGCAGGCTATCCATGGAAAACGCAGAAGCGCATCCGCAAGCTGCTGCACGACTGGTTCCGCAATGATCTGATGGGTATTCCCGGAGATGAAGACGGAGGTGGTTTGTCATCTTTTGTTGTATTTTCTTCCATGGGATTTTACCCGGTGACGCCCGGTTTGCCCGAATATTCAATCGGCAGCCCCGTGTTTGAGCATGTTTCAGTTGATTTAAGCAATGGCAAAACCTTTGAAATTGTAGCAAATAACGCTTCGCCGGCCAATAAATATATCCAGTCGGCAACCTTAAACGGCAGAAAGATGAATTCGCACCGGATTAGTCACGATGATGTTGCCGGCGGTGGAAAACTGGTTTTGGAAATGGGACCAAAGGCAAACAAATCCTGGGGATTGGAACAGGCAAAATAAGCGCAGGCGAATAAATTATTTTGTCATCTTTTTGCTTTATCTCTTTTCAGGATTTCTGTACAGTTTTAAGGCGCTTTTATATACTTCCTGAATTTCATCTGCAAGGCTTGCCGGCTGAATGACCTTTACGCTGTCGCCATGCGAGAGAATCTCCTTTGAGAGCAGTATCTCAAAATCATCGCTGAACTCTAATATTTTCATGGGATTACAATCCAAATACCGGATGAGTTCGTTTAAATTCACTAAATCTCCGTGATAATTGAGCGCAAAAACCATTGCCACTATAAAAGCCTGATGGCAGGTAACTTTCAGGTATTCAGAAAGAAATTCCAATTCAGATTCAACTTTTTCGAAAAATGCCGGCTCTAATTTACAATCTTTAGATTGTTCATACACTTTGCTGATGCTCTCCAGCAACCTTAGCTTTAAATTTTTTTCCATATCTGTTCTGTTTTAAACAAAGATATGGCGGGAGTAGGACAAGATGTGGCGTAGGGTGGAGTTTTTTTTTATCGCAGAGCCTTTTCTCTGTGTACCTCCGTGTCCT
>CAYNOQ010000087.1:4020-10712 GCA_964398855.1 uncultured Mariniphaga sp.
CCGTGGTGAATCTCTTTTTTGTTTTACCACAGAGAGCACAGAGAATCACAGAGTTTTTTTTTCTCTGTGTACCTCCGTGTCCTCCGTGGTGAATCTCTTTTTTGTTTTACCACAGAGAGCACAGAGAATCACAGAGTTGTTTTTCTCTGTATAATTCCGTGTTCTGCGTGGTGAACTTCTTTTTTAAATTATCCATCGAACTATACCGTCTTTCAATCGGGTTACATTAAAATTTATCAGCAAGCCAACTTTTATTTCTGCCAGTTTCATGTAGGTCATCAATTGTGCTTTATGTATTTCGGCTAATGCATCCACTGATTTTATCTCAACAATTACTTTGTTTTCAATCAATAAATCAATACGATAACCTGCATCTAATTTTATTTCTTTATAAACCAACGGTAAAGCAAGCTGTTTTTTTACATCAAGCTCTTTGTTTATAAGTTCGTAATACAGACATTCTTCGTAAGCGCTTTCAAGCAATCCTGGTCCTAATTGTTTATGTACATCAATAGCACAACCGATGATTTTCTCTGTAATAAGGTTTTCCTGCATATCAATATTTTTATTTCATGTTTTCTCTATGCAAATCCATGTCCTTCATGGTGATTTTCTTTTTTTCCACAGAGAGCACAGAGAATCACAGAGTGTTTTTTCTCTGTATATCTCCGTGTCCTCAGCGGTGAGTTTTTATACTGTGTAACATTTAAAAATTTGTTTATCAATAATAAAACACAAACCTCCATAAAAGTTTTTGATTTTTGAAGATTGAAGATAATGTTAATCTCTGTTCAACTCTATGTCCTTCATGGTGATTTTCTTTTTTACCACAGAGAACACAGAGAATCACAGAGTATTTTATTCTCCGTGTACCTCTGTGTACCTCCGTGTCCTCCGTGGTGAATTTTTTTTATACTATGTAGCTCCAAGTTTTTCGTGATGTTTTTTTTTTACCACAGAGAGCACAGAGAATCACAGAGTTTTTATCGCGGAGAGGCACGGAGAATTTTAATTTTCAATGTGTTTCATAGATTATTCTTTTGATTTTTGTAAATACCTTAAATACAATGCTGCACACGCTTTTGCATCGCTTAGTGCGTCGTGGTGGTTTAAACTGATTTTGTAATTTTCGCATAAAGATGCAAGATTCTTTTTATAAATCCTTAAAGTACACTGCTTTTCATATTCCGGAACTTTCAGCCCGTAATAGGCAAGCGTATTTTCCAAAACCCGGAAATCAAAACGGAAGCCGTTGTGTGCCACCACGGTTTGATTCTGGATGAAAGGCAAGACGAGATGCCAGATTTCATCAAAAGTGGGCGCATGGGCAGTTTGCTCCGGTGTGATGCCGTGGATCTGAATAAACCGGTGCCAGTAGTAATTCCCGGGCGGCTGAACCAGCAAATTCAGCTCATCGGTTATTACCCCGTGCTCCACCCTCACTAACCCGACCTGACAAATACTGAAGCTTTCGCTGTGGGCTGTTTCAAAATCTATTGCTGTGAAACTGTTCATATTACTCTGATTTTTTTCCAAAGCTAACCACCAAGTCGGACAAACCATGTTGCACTGTTGGATTTATTTGAATATTGGAAAAAACAACGCTTTCCCGATATGTTAGTGTATGATTTAGAGGGGGAAGCTTACTACATTTTCACTTCTAAATCAAAAGATAAAAACCGATCTTTTGCGGAATTCGTTTCACGGGAGAGCCGGTCGCGGTAGTTGAGCGCCATGCAAATTTTGGGAATTGGCCTGAACTGTATTCCTGCCACAATCGCTTCGCCGTCTTTTGCCAGCTGCCAGGGTGCTGTTTCGCCTTTCGGGATATTGGAGTCAATTTTATCGAAACGGGCAAAAAGCTGATATTTTTCCGTGAGATTGTATTTTCCGTAAAACGACCAGGCTTGAATATTTCTGTCGGCAAGCCAGCCCTGATTTTGCCGCAGGACAAACTCGGCGGCAAGATTCCATTTTCCGCGAAAATCGTAGGAAGTAAATGCCAGCAGCGTGGTTTCTGAAATTTTGTTGTGCGTAATGTCATAGACAAAACGCGAAGTGAAATTTCGGGGAGCTTTGATTGTTGTGCCAAAACTGTATTTGAAAATGTCATCCATTTGCAGGCTTTGGTAGCCTTCGCCGTTCATTATCGTGAAATTGGCATCAATAAATTCATTGAATTTATAGTGAAAATTGACACCCAAATCTGCCGAATATCCCAACTTGTGCTCATCGGCAATGGTTTTCATCAGGTAGCGTCTTTCCCAGACAGTTTCCTGTAACTTGAACTGTTTCAGGCTGATCATTCCAAATTCAATGGCAAGTTTTTGATGCGAATATCTCAGGTAGGCATTTTTGAAAAAGGCATATCTTTTCAGGTTTGAATTTAGGGGAAGATCGTTTGCACTACCAATATCGAGATTGATTCTTGCAAAAAACTCCGGCGAAAAAGTGTATTCATATCCCAGATATCCGCGCACCAGCTCAAAAGCCGCCTGATTGGCAGCGTTGCCGGAAAAGCCGCGGAACGCTCTTGCATAAATGGTTGCAAAAGGTTTTCCCGAGGGCTCAGGTTCTTCCTGAGAAAAGCCGTGCAGGGACAGAAACAGAAAAATTAAAAAGAGCAGCTTCAATCGCATTCAATCCGTGTTTTCGTTAAAAACGCAAATATAGAGTAATCTTGCAGAAATTCTGAGCATGCAGCGGAGATTGGCAGAATTGATTGTTCGGGATTCCTAACGTCCCGGCTCCTTTGGGTGAAAAACTCCTGATTTCATTATTCCCGGCGCTTTTCTTTTGCTTCTTTGAGCTTAAAAAATTCGGAAAATTCATTTCAAAATTGCAGTTTTGTACTAATTTTAGAAATTCTGGAAAATTCAATTTTAATTTTAACATCATCTTATATTCAACAGTTATGAAAATCAGGCAAAACAGGAGAGATTTTTTAAAAGTATCAGCTGCCGGAGCAGTGGGCTTAATGGCTTTTGGTCCAATGGCTTGCTCGCCCGGCGCAGCAATTGACCGCAAGAGTTTTGGCGTAGGACTGCAACTCTATACCATTCGCGATGCCATGGATGCCGATGTGCCCGGCTCACTGAAAAAGCTTTCGGATTTGGGTTATAAAAATCTGGAGCTTGCCAACTACGCCAATGGTAAATTCTACGGATACGAGCCGCTGGAATTCAAAAAAATGGTGAATGATCTCGGTATGGATATCATCAGCAGCCACACCAGTGTTGAAGCGGAAGGCATTACATTGGAAAGCGCCCAAAAGATGGCTGACGACCATGCAATGATTGGCGTGAAGTATTGCGTTCAGCCGTGGGTTGAAGAAGAAGACCGCAACGTGGAAACTTACAAAAAAATGGTTGGCGACTGGAATGAAGTGGGGCGTATTATGAAATCGGTGGGCATTCAGTTTGGTTACCATAATCACAATTTCGAGTTTGATAATTTAGACGGCGTGGTTCCTTACTATGACATTTTTATGCCGGAAATGGACTCCGACTTGATCACCATGGAAATTGATTTTTTCTGGGCAGCCAAGGCAGGACAGGACCCCATTGATATGTTTAACCGCTATCCGGGACGCTTCAAACTTTTCCACATGAAAGACATGTTTAAAAATGAAGCGCCCTACTTTGATATTATCAAAGATGACATTGCACCGGTTGGCGCGGGCGTCATTGATTTTAAACGCATCATGGCAGCCAAAGAGGTAGCCGGAATGGAATACCTGTTTGTGGAAGACGACAATCAGGGCAACGGAAAACCGTTTGAAGCGCTGGAAATTAGCATCCATAACCTGACAACCGATATTCTGAAAGGCTAAAAGAGGTTGTGTTTTGTTTAAAAAAGAGCTTTTTGCAGTTTTACAAAAAGCTCTTTTTTAAAGTGTAATTTCATTTTGAAAAGCATGTAAAAAGTCTAATTTTTTGGAGTTTCTATTCAAAACAGAAGTTTTCTTTGCCGGAAGGCTTACCAATTTCAAAAAATCTTGTGTGTCCGGCACATATTAGAGAATCCGGCGAGCCTGTTGATTCATCAATCCAATTTATTAATTATAGGGATATTCCATTTTTAAAAGTGGCTGAAATCTGTTATCTTTGCATACAGAAAACTAAAAATTATTAATTATTTAAAAGCACTAAGTATGAGAACTTTAGATTTTACAGGATTGTCAAATGTTCAGGATTTAGTAACCGGCTTGCAACAACTTTTAGCTGATTTTCAGATACATTACACCAATCTGCGCGGATTTCACTGGAATATAAAAGGAAAAGACTTTTATCTGCTGCATGAGAAATTTGAAGAGATGTATGATGACGCCGCAGAAAAAGTGGACGAAATTGCAGAGCGGATTCTGATGCTTGGCGAGACGCCGATCCACCGGTTTACAGATTATCTGAAAGTCAACAAGGTGAAAGAGACGGGAGTAGTTACTGGTGGCGAAGAAGCAGTAAAACTGATTCTGGACAGCTACAAGCAGCTGATTGCATCAGAAAGAGCCTTGATTGAAAAAGCAGGAGAAATTGACGACGAAGCAACCATTGCACTGATGAGCGACTACATCTCCGAGCAGGAAAAAGAGGTGTGGATGCTTACTTCTTACCTTAGTTAAATCCGCAACTTTCTGAAAATCCGCGGTTAAGGCAACCGTTTTAAGTTTTTTTGTAACGTCACAATAAATAACTTTAAATTTTAAAACGAAGAAAATCGTTTCGGTTTTCTTCGTTTTGTTTTTAAATGCCTATCCGTATGGTTTCACATGCTGGCACGGTTTTGCAAAAGCAAAAAGTTTGTTGATTATCAACGAAAACGCTGAAGATTTAATCTGCCCTTTCAGGGCGCATTTTACTTTTTATTTCTTTATCCCAAGGCGTTGCCATTGGGCTGAATTGATTTGCCCTTTCAGGGCGTTTCTTGTTTTACGTTAACCTGAATGTCCGTGTTATACCTTACTTTCCGATTCTTCGGGCTGAAAGCCCGGCTTATTTCAGCCTAATGGCAACGCCCCGGGTTACAGATGTGGTTGACGTTGCGCCCTGAAAGGGCAGGTTAGGTAGAAGAGCAGATTCTCGCTGGCGCGGTTTTGTAAACCGTGCCTTGCTTTGCAAAAGCAAGAAACACTGCGCAAGGGGCAGAAACTGTTATTTCATATTTTTATGAAAATGAATTGGAGACAAGGAATAACAGATTCTTGCCCTGCTGGGCAAGGCATAAATTGCAAATTTGCGCCAGCGGGGGGGATGGGGCATTTCGCGTATTTGCCTCTTAAACCTGTCAGCGTCGTCAGACCTGACAGCGTTTACAAACTCTTGCCTTGCCCACCCCCTTTTCCCCAACCATAGAGGGAGGGGATGGTCAGACAACAATGTGCTAATTATTTTCTTTTTTTCTCCCCTCCTTAGGAGGGGTTAGGGGAGGCTTCTCCCTACCTATTTTCTGTTAAAATCCCTTGAGAATGCCTGTGCAGCCGGCATAACCAATATGTTATCAATATTTACATGTGCCGGTCTGCTAACCACAAAAAGAATGGTTTCTGCAATGTCTTCTGCATAGAGCGGTATGAATCCTTCATAAACCTTATCAGCCCGTTCTTTATCTCCTTTGAAGCGAACCAATGAAAACTCAGTATTGACCGCTCCCGGTGCCACTGATGTAACTTTGATTCCGTGCTGCAATAAATCGAGACGCATCCCTTTCGTAAGCGATTCCACTGCATGTTTTGTTGCACAATACACATTTCCGGATGGGTAAGTCTCCTTTCCTGCAATTGATGAAATGTTGATGATATGCCCCTCTCCTCTTTTTGCCATATCCGCTGAGATCGCCCGACTGATATAGAGTAACCCTTTTATATTGGTATCGATCATCTGTTCCCAGTCATCAATATTTCCTTCATCAATGGCGCTCAACCCTGCCGCAAGACCGGCGTTATTTATGAGAATGTCAATATTCTCCCACTCTGCAGGGAGAGTTTCGATAGCATTTGTTGTCTCCTGCCGGTTTCTGATGTCAAAATTGAGTGTCAGAACCCTGATATCGCTTTCGGATTCAATTTTCTCCTTGAGATTTTCCAGTTTTTCGGATCTTCTGCCGGTCAGTATCAAGTCAAATTTATGCTGTGCAAGCAGCAATGCAGTCGCCTCGCCAATTCCTGATGTGGCACCTGTTATTAAAACTATTTTATTCATTGTTATTTAATTGAGTGATAAACAAAGATAGGAATATCCAAATGAAGCCGGAAATATGTGATTTGCTTTTCTGAAATTTAACTTGGGGTCAGCGTTACAGACCTACCTGCCCTGCCTATCCCTTTTCCCCAACCCTATAGGGAGGGGATGGGGCATTTGCTTGTTTCGTAGTTATTTTTTTATTCTTCGGGCTGAAAGCCCGGCTTATTTCAGCCCCCGCTGGCGCGGTTTTGCAAAACCTGTGCATTTGCGCCAGCGGGGGTTACAGATGCAGTTGACGTTTCGCCCTGAAAGGGCAGGTTATAAACTACCTGCCTTGCCCATCCCTTTTCTCCAACCTCGTATGTTTGCATTTAGTTTTTAATTTATAGAAAAAACAAGAACTTTGCATAAATAAAAGAAAGTAAGTATGGGAATAGTAATACCAACCTTGATAACAAAATTTGTATATCGCTACTAAGAATTTACTCCCATACTTATCTCTTTCCGCGAGTC
>CAYNOQ010000088.1:0-10598 GCA_964398855.1 uncultured Mariniphaga sp.
CGACCTTCGGGTTATGAGCCCGACGAGCTGCCAACTGCTCCATCCCGCAGTATATAATAGTATCACTATTTTCAAAAACGCGGTTGCAAAGGTAAACACTTTTATAACAAAAACAAAATTCAACCGGTTTTTCAGCGAAAAACAAAAAAGATATTACCAAAAAATAATCTGACGGAAATTAGGTGGAACGGTGCAGTTTTTTGTCATGTTATAATAAAGTACTTTTTTCGTTTAATTTGCCTCTTATTTTGACTGTTTCTATATAAGCCCAATTTGAGCAATTAACGATTGAAGCTTTTGAGAAATTACTATTTTTGGGATTTATTTTAAAAACTTCTGTTTCTTTAAATCTTACAGCATGTTAAAGCGGTTATTTGCATTTCTGAAACGAAAATTTCTTCTGGTACTTTTCTTAGGTTTTGTAGCAGGTTTACTTTTTACCATCTATTTCAACAAATTTGTTGACTATACATCCACAAACGAGTTCTGTGCCGCCTGCCATCTTCATCCGCATGCAACCGAATCGTGGCGGTTATCGACACACTACGTTACCCAGTCGGGAATGCACGTTGGCTGCGTTGAATGCCATTTACCCCCCAAAGGACAAGGTTATCTGAAACATAAAATAATAACCGGAACCCGCGATGTTTACGGCTGGCTTTTCAAAGACAGCGCCGATTTTAACTGGGAACAGAAGGCAACTTTTGAATTTGCGCAACACCATGTTTTTCAGGAGTCGTGCCTCCATTGCCATCAGAATCTCTTTCCGCTCACTCTGACCAAAGAAGGGCAGGATGCGCATTTGCACTATACACATAATGAAGACAACTTGCTGTGCATCAACTGCCACCTGAATGTCGGGCATTATGACCCCAATGCTATTCATGCCGCAAATGTTGATTTTGGGATGAAAAAATCTGGAAGTATAGCTCTTTACACCGAACCGGCAGAAGTTACCACACATGAAGATTATATAGAGACAGTGCCCAACACTACGGTTTCATTTAACATGAAAGCCATTCCGGGCGGCTCTTTCAAAATTGGAAGTCCAGAAAATGAGCAGTTGAGAAATGCCGATGAAGGTCCGCAAAAAGAGATTAAAATCAGTCCGTTTTTCATGGCTGAAATTGAAGTTACCTGGGAGGAATACCTTGCTTTCTATGGCGCTACGGCAGCCGAAGGGCGCTCAACCGATACTGAAGGAACCCGCACCGAAGAAGATATAGATGCCATTTCGGGACCGACACCGCCATACGGTCAGCCCGACCAAAACTGGGGATTGGGCAGCCGTCCCGCTATAACCATGACATATCATGCAGCGGAAACCTATTGCAAGTGGCTCTCTCAGGTAACCGGCAAAACTTATCGCCTGCCCACGGAAGCGGAGTGGGAGTATGCCGCACGTGGCGGAACAGATACGCCTTTCTTTTTTGAAGGTCAGCCAAAAGATTTCGGAGAAAAAGGATTTTTCGGAAAACTCTTCGGAAAGAGCAGCGATATCATTGATAATTATGTGATTTATGAAGGGAACAGCAGGGGAAGAACCGAAGAACCCGATGCGGTGGAAGCGAATCCCTACGGACTGAAAAACATGTTGGGCAATGTTGTTGAATACTGCTCCGACTGGTATGCTGAAGATGCTTTTGAGAAGCTGACCGACGGCGTACTCGACCCGAAGGGTCCGGCTTCAGGAGAAGAAAGAGTTGTGAAAGGAGGCTCATTCCGCAGTCCTGTTTCCGGTGTGCGAAGTGCATCACGGGATTTTACCCGAACCGAAGAGTGGCTACGCACCGACCCGCAAATGCCCAAAAGTATCTGGTGGCTTTCCGACTGTAATTACATCGGATTCAGAATAGTTTGCGAATTTGATGAAAGTACCGGAAATAATAATTAGCTTAGTATCCTTTAATCAAATAAAAAAATAACAAGTTATGAGTAGTAATTTTTCAAGACGCAAATTTTTATCCGGCGCTGCTACGGTTGGCGCTGCAAGTGCCATGGGAATCGGCGCTTTTACATCCTGCTCCGGTGGTGGTGAAAAAGCCGGTGTATCAGGAATTTATGATTTTAATTCCAGAGAGTTGAACCTTCCGCCAATGCTTGACATTGCACCCGACGGACCGGAACTGAAAGCCGGAGTTATCGGATGCGGCGGACGTGGCTCTGGCGCTGCACTGAATTTCCTTGCCGCTGGACCAAACCTGACAGTTACTGCATTGGGTGACGTTTTCCAGGACAGAGTTGATGACTGCCGCGCAAAAATCAAAAAACAGCACAACATTGAAGTTCCCGAAGAAAACTGCTTCGTGGGTTTTGATGCATTTGAGAAAGTAATTGACGCAGGTGTGGACGTTATTATCCTTGCTACCCCGCCAAAATTCAGACCCGAACATTTTGAAGCTGCCGTGAAAGCGCGCAAACACGTTTTCATGGAGAAACCGCTTGCGGTTGATCCGGTGGGAATCCGTCAGGTAATTGCAGCAGCAAAAATGGCAGAGTCACTCGGTTTGAAAATTGTTACCGGCACACAGCGCCGCCACGAGCACAGCTATGTGAACCTCTGGAAAGAGATTAACAAAAATGCAATCGGGCATATCGTTTCAGCCAATGTTTACTGGAACCAGAGTAAGTTGTGGCACCGCGACAAAAATGCCAGCTGGAGCGAAATGGAATGGATGATTCGCGACTGGGTAAACTGGTGCTGGCTCTCCGGCGACCACATTGTGGAGCAGCATGTTCACAATATTGACGTTGCCAGCTGGTTCATTGGCGGACATCCGGTTAAGGCTGTCGGCTTCGGCTCAAGACAGCGCAGGGTAACCGGCGATCAGTATGATAATTTCAGCATTGATTACGTTTACGAAGACGGACGTCATATTCACAGCATGAGTCGTCAGATAAACGGCTGCACAAGCCAGGTTTATGAAATTTTCCACGGAACAAAAGCGATTGCCACAACCGACGGGCACAAACCAAGAATTGTTGATGCCGCCGGAAATGAACTGTTTGTTGCCCAGGGTTCCGAAACCAGCCCGTACGTTCAGGAGCACATCAACTTAGTTACCTGTATCAGGCAAAATATTCCGTTCAATGAAGCAGAGCAGACAGCTATTTCAAATATGGTTGCCATCATGGGAAGGGTTTCAGCCTACACCGGAAAAGAGGTTACCTACGATGAGATGATGAACTCCGACCTGAAATTAGGACCTGATGTTTATGTTATGGGAGATATCGGCTACATTCAGAATGCCAAAGTTCCTGTGCCGGGCGATGCAGCCGAATAAAATTTAAGGCACTTAAGCTAAACTAAATTGACAAAAGCCATCCGGTTATACGCCGGATGGCTTTTTTTATTTTAAGCTTTAGCCCGATAAGGCAAAATTCAAATTGCCCGGACCGGAAATTCCTATTAAAAAACTACTTTTGTTTCTTTTATTCCGAAAAGGTTAAAAGAATATTTAGAAGATTATGAAAAGACTGAAAGTTAAGGAGGTTTTGGCATTAGGCGAAATCGGTGCAGAAATATTTGTTAAAGGTTGGGTAAGAACCCGCAGAGGCAGTAAAAACGTGAGCTTCATAGCGCTGAATGACGGTTCAACCATTCACAGCCTTCAGATAGTTGCCGACTCGGCACGTTTTGATGAAAACTTGATGCGCGAAATCAACACCGGAGCCAGCATTTCAGCAAAAGGCATTCTTGCAGAGTCGGGCGGAGCTGGGCAAAAAGTAGAATTGATTGCCGAGAAAATTGAATTACTCGGCAAAGCTGATCCGGAAAAATTCCCCATTCAATCTAAAAAACACACACTTGAATTTTTACGCGAAAATGCGCACCTTCGCTTTCGTACCAACACTTTCAGTGCAGTTTTTAGGATTCGCCATGCCATGGCTTATGCAATTCATAAATATTTCAACGACAAGGGGTTTTATTATCTCCATACTCCCATTATAACCAGCAGCGATGCCGAAGGCGCCGGGCAGATGTTCAGGGTAACCACGCTGGATGCAGTTAAACCGCCGCTTACCGATGGAGGCGATGTCGATTTCAGTAAGGATTTTTTCGGAAAACACACAAACCTGACGGTTTCCGGGCAACTTGAAGGGGAGTTAGGCGCACTGGCATTAGGTGAGATTTATACATTCGGGCCAACTTTCAGAGCCGAAAACTCCAACACCACAAGGCATTTGGCTGAATTCTGGATGATTGAACCGGAAATGGCATTTTATGATCTCGACGACACAATGGATTTAGCCGAAGACTTTCTGAAATATCTCATTCAGTATGCAATTGACAACTGTTCGGACGATTTAAACTTTCTTGCACAAAGGCTGAAAAATGAAGAAAAAGGCAAACCCCAGGATCAGCGCTCCATGGACTTGGTGGAAAAGCTGCAATTTGTACTGAACAGCCGGTTTGTGCGGATTACTTATACGAAAGCCATTGAAATTCTGAAAAAATCAAACCCATATAAAAAGAAAAAATTCAAGTTCCCGGTTGACTGGGGGGTTGATTTGCAGAGCGAACACGAACGCTATCTGGTGGAGAAACACTTTAAATGTCCGGTAATTCTGACTGATTATCCGGGTGAAATCAAAGCTTTCTACATGAAAATCAATGAAGATGGCAAAACTGTCCGCGCCATGGATGTTTTGTTTCCGCAAATTGGTGAAATCATCGGAGGTTCGCAGCGTGAAGAGAATCTGGAAAAACTGGAAGGGAGAATGAAGCAAATGAATATCCCGACAGACGAAATGTGGTGGTATCTCGATACCCGAAGATTCGGCAGTGTGACACACAGCGGTTTCGGATTGGGCTTTGAACGATTTATGCAGTTTGTTACCGGAATGGGGAATATCCGCGATGTGATTGCCTTCCCAAGAACACCCAAAAATGCAGAATTCTGATTCCTTTTATTGCATACTTCCCGAAAAAGCTATAAATTTACAACAATAATTCGGGAAAATGGAACAGAGATTAACATTACAACAGAAACTGCTCCAGAAGCTTTCGCCACAGCAAATACAGGTGATCAAGCTTTTGGAGATTCCCACCATGCTTCTTGAACAAAGAATCAAAAAAGAGTTGGAGGAGAATCCCGTGCTGGAGCTGGAATCGGATAGTCCCGATAATTTTGAGGAATACGATGAAAATTCAAACGAACAGGGGCAGGACTCCGATGAGGAATTTTCTTTTGACGATTACTACACCGACGATGATGAAATTCCTTCGTACAAAACCAACACAAACAACTATTCAAAAGACGACAAATATGTAGAAATTCCCTTTTCGGTGGGAATCACATTTCACGAAAGCCTGTATGATCAGCTGGGAATGACCAACTTATCAGAACAGGACAGGCAATTGGCAGAATACATTATCGGCAATATTGACGATGACGGCTACCTGCGCCGCGACCTGACGGCAATCAGTGATGATCTGGCTTTTAGCATTGGCATAGAAGTTTCGGTTGAAAAGCTGGAAAAAATTCTTAGCGTCATTCACACGCTTGACCCGCCGGGAGTTGGGGCACGCAACCTTCAGGAGTGCCTGCTGTTGCAGCTCAACAGGAAAAGGGCAGGCAACCACGAACTCGCCCTGACCATTATTCACGATTTCTTTGAAGAGTTCACCCGAAAGCATTACGAAAAGATAAAAAGAAAGTTAGAGCTTAGCGATGAAGAGCTAAAGGAAGGTATTGATCAGGTGCTGAAATTGAATCCCAAACCGGGAAGCGCATACAGCAACCCGCACAGCAAGGCAAACCAGCACATCATTCCCGATTTCATACTCGAAACCATTGATGGTGAGCTGAGTCTCACGCTGAATCAGCAGAATGTGCCTGAACTGAGAATCAATAAAACCTATCTGGAAATGCTGCACTCTTTAGTCAGGGAAGATAAAAGGAAGAGAGAAAATAAAAATCAGAAGGATGCGCTGGTTTTTGTCAAACAAAAGGTGGATTCGGCAAAGTGGTTTATTGATGCCATCAGGCAGCGAAACCACACACTGCTCATCACCATGTCTGAAATCATCAACTTTCAGAAGGAGTATTTTCAGGATGGGGATGAAACAAAACTGCGCCCCATGATTTTAAAAGATATTGCCGAAAAGACCGGACTTGACATTTCAACGATTTCGCGGGTATCCAACAGCAAATATATACAGACGCACTTTGGAATTTATCCGCTGAAATATTTCTTCTCCGAGGGAATGCAAAAAGATGACGGAGAAGAGGTTTCTACCCGAAAAATCAAAAAAATCCTTCAGGATTTCATTGATAATGAAGACAAGCGCAAGCCGTTAACCGACGAAAAACTGACTAAGATTTTAAATGAGAAATCATATGGCATTGCACGAAGGACAGTTGCAAAATATCGTGAGCAGTTAGGAATACCGGTTGCAAGGCTACGTAAGGAGCTATAAATTATGGACAAAAAAGCAGCCCGGATTATCATCTTCCTTTTTCACCCGACAATTATTCCCACACTCGGCTTTTTGTTGCTTTTCCACTCCGATTTTTACTTTTCCATGTTGGGCTGGCCCGCAAAACGGCTGGTCTTGCTCGTAATATTTTTCACTACCTGCATTCTCCCTATGCTATCCATTGCGCTGTTGTCGGTTAATCCCAGATTTAAGCTTTCGTCCGATTCTGAAAATTTCAGAGCTATATCACTGATACTCACGATATTTTCCTATTACTTGGGATATGTATTACTGCTCAGAATTGAAACTTTGCCTGTGTTTAAACTGCTGCTGTTGGCATCAATCTTTGTGATAATTGCACTTCTGCCGCTTTCCTATAAATGGAAAATCAGCAGTCACATGGCTGCTTTTGGCGCACTGACAGGCGCTTTAATAGCGCTCTCTCTCAGAATGGGAGCAAATCCAATGTGGTCAATTGTGTCAGTTGTTTCTGTTACGGGAGTGGTAGCATCTGCGCTGCTTGTTCTCAGTCAAAACAAAGTGTGGCACCTGAAAGTGGGATATGCCACGGGATTTCTGATACTTTACCTCTTTATCTACATAGTCTAAAGATCAACAAATTTATAGCCGATTCCTTTCAGCGTTTTAATTCGTTCACTTCCGATTTTCTCACGCAGTTTGCGGATATGCACATCAATGGTTCGGTCACCGACAACTACATTTTCTCCCCAAACTGTTGAATATATCTCCTCGCGAGTAAAGACTTTTCCCGGTTTTGAAACAAGCAGCGACAAAAGTTCAAACTCTTTTCTGGGAAGTACCATCTCCTGATTATCAATACGAATCAGATACCGTTCCTTATCGATTACCAGATTCCCAATCGAGATAGTTCCTGTTTCTTCAGCATAAGCTGCAACACCACCGCCTTCGCCGGTACGTTTTAGCAACGCCTTCACCCGGCTGACCAAAACTTTCGGGCGAATCGGTTTGGTAATATAGTCGTCACCACCGGCTTCAAAACCGGCAATTTGCGTATAATCTTCGCCGCGTGCTGTCAGAAAAGCGATGATGGTATTGCTGATTTCCGGATTTTTACGGATTTCCTCACAGGTGGCAATGCCATCCATTTCAGGCATCATAACATCTAAAAGAATAAGATGCGGCTGATGTTTTTCAGCCTGCTTTATTGCATCTTTTCCATTTTGTGCCGTAAACACTTCATAGCCTTCTTTTTCAAGGTTATATCCGATAAATTCTAAAATATCGTCTTCGTCATCAACCAGCAGAATTTTAAATTTATTATCGCTCATTTGTCAAATTGTTTTAAACACAAAGTTACAAGTTATTATCGATTTCCTGAAATTTATTCATTCAATAAGAAAATTGCGTCATTATTTGGCTTTTTCAAGAGTAAAATTAAAGGTTGTCCCCTGGTCAACCACACTTCGCACATTGATTGACTGGTTGTGTGCTTCAATAATATGCTTAACAATGGAAAGCCCGAGACCTGTTCCGCCCTGTTCGCGCGACCTGGATTTATCCACACGGTAAAACCGTTCAAAAATACGGGGTAGGTATTTTTTCTCAATTCCAGGTCCGTTATCGGTGATTTCAACCATCACATTGTCGTCCAGATCGTGAAACGAAACATGGACAAAACCACCTTTGTGACTATATTTTATTCCGTTAACAATCAGATTGACAAGAACCTCAATAATTCTGTTCCGGTCGGCTCTGACATATACCGGTCTGGAAGGCGGGTTTATTATTTCAAGTGAAACTTCACGGTTTTGCGCCTGAAAATGCTCCATTTCAAAAACATCCCTAACAGTTTTGACAATGTCAAACTTTCTCATGTTCAGTTTGAGCTCACCCGACTCAAGCTTGGTAATTGACTCCAGGTCTTCAACTATCGAGATAAGCCGGTTGATGTTTTTCTCGGTGCGCCTGAGATAAAGCAGATTGATTCGTGAATCTTCAAGTCCGCCTTCTAAGAGTGTCAAAATATAGCCCTGAATATTGAAAATCGGGGTTTTTAACTCATGTGAAACATTTCCCACAAACTCCTTGCGATAGCGCCCTAACTCTTTAAGCCGCTCAATTTCCGTCATTTGTGCCTTTGCCCACTCCTCAACTTCGTATCTGACATTTGACAGCAAATTGGTAGAGTCGGAAGATTTTTCATCGAGCTTTTTTCCGCTCAGCGGCAAATCTTTAATGGTTTTATATACCGGTCGTATTTTGTCGGCTATATATTTATTTATCACGAACGTTACATAAAAATAGGAGGTCAGAAAAAAGAGGACTACCAAAATCAACAATACCCAAAACCCGGGCGACAAGAGCCAGGTGAAAAACAAAAAAATCAGTGCCAGCGAAGTGAGTAGAATTGATATGTATAGCGTCAACTGCCGCGATGTGTATGTTTTCATATAGCTTTCACTTTAGAAGATTCAAAATTAGCATAATATAACTGCTTTTAAACTTTAGTTTTCACTTAATTCGTTTTGAATTAGTATAAAAATTGAAGCATTTATCAACAATTATGACATTTTGTTCAAATCATTAATAATTTCTTTATGGAGTGTTAATGTTTTTTTAATACCTTAGCAGGCGTAAGCAAAAATTTCTAATCTATATTTGCGCTCTGAAAAATAGAGATAATGGAAAATTTTTATCTTATTATAGTTGTTGTACTCATTGCATTAGCTATCTCAGACTTGATTGTTGGTGTCAGTAACGATGCCGGAAATTTTCTGAATGCAGCCTTCGGTTCCAAGGCAGCTCCCAAATGGCTCATTTTCCTGATGGCAGGGGTAGGTGTATTTATTGGAACCACCTTCTCCAGCGGCATGATGGAAATTGCCAGAAAGGGAATTTTTCATCCGAATATGTTTGTGTTTAATGAAATCATGGTCATTTTCACTGCCGTGATGATTACTGATATTCTGCTTCTCAACACTTTCATTTCGCTGAGAATGCCAACCTCCACCACAGTTTCCATTGTTTTTGAACTGCTTGGCTCTGCCGTAGCGGTTTCACTGGTGAAACTGAACCGGGCGGGTGGCACAATCAGTGAGCTCTCCAATTATATAAATTCTGAAAAAGCGCTTGCAATCATTTCGGGCATATTGCTTTCGGTTCCTATTGCATTCACCATTGGTTCTATTGTTCAATACATTACACGAATCATCTTCACCTTCAACTACCGGAAGTACATGAAGTATTTAGGCGCTGTTTACGGTGGTTTAGCGGTTACTGCCATCACCTATTTTCTTCTCATCAAGGGAATGGCAGGCGCATCTTTTGCACAAACAGAGCTGAGCAACGGGGAAATTCTTGGTGACTGGATTGTTGCGAACAACGGAAAATTGCTGTTTTACAGCTTTTTGGTATGGGTGGTAATTATTCAGATATTAAATTCACTGTTCAAAGTGAAAATACTGAAACTCACCGTATTAATTGGAACATTTGCACTGGCAATGGCATTTGCAGGAAACGATTTAGTAAATTTTATCGGTGTTCCCATCACCGGTTTACACGCTTTTAAAACTTGGTTAGCTGCCGGCACTCCGCCACCGGACACATTTTCCATGGAATTCCTTTCGGGAAAAGTTGACACTCCAACCTATATTCTTTTAATTGCAGGATTAATAATGATTTTAACCCTGACCTTCTCAAAAAAAGCGCACTCGGTTGTCTATACTTCGGTGGATTTAGCGAGACAAGGCGAAGGCGATGAGCGTTTCAGCTCCAGTTTGCTTGCAAGGGTAATTGTTCGGAATTTCACGAAATATCAGAAGAAATTAGTAAAAAATATTCCTGAAACTTTTATAAAGAAAATTCAGGCACGCTTTAAACCGGTAGGTGAAGATTATACGGACAACTCGGCTTTCGACAAAATCAGAGCCACGGTCAATCTTTTTGTGGCAAGTGTGCTGATCGCCATCGGAACTTCGTATAAACTCCCGCTATCCACAACTTACGTAACTTTTATGGTGGCGATGGGAACTTCCTTTGCTGACCGTGCATGGGGTCTCGACAGTGCAGTTTACCGTATTTCAGGTGTTCTCGCAGTTGTTGGCGGCTGGTTTCTGACTGCAATTATTGCATTTTCGGTTACGGCAATAATCGCCTGGGTCATCTTTGTTGGCGGAATGTTTATGATATTTGT
>CAYNOQ010000089.1:0-7234 GCA_964398855.1 uncultured Mariniphaga sp.
AGCTGCGCCTGCAATAAATCCAAGCAGTGCGTTTCTTGTTCCTTTACTCATAATAAAATTTTTAAATGGTTAATAAATCAAATAATAAAACTATGTTAATATGCGAAAAATATTTGAG
The DNA here is from genome assembly GCA_964398855.1 of uncultured Mariniphaga sp. GTDB lineage: Bacteria > Bacteroidota > Bacteroidia > Bacteroidales > Prolixibacteraceae > Mariniphaga. Next base: position 119 of record CAYNOQ010000089.1, read on the forward strand.
TTAAACAAATAAATATCTGCAAGTCCGCTATTCTTAATCAAAATATATATTTGGTTGACCAGACAGCTGCAACAGACCAGTTCCGTTAGCTCAAACTGCTGTCTCGTTTACCAAATGTTCAAGCATCAGACTTTACAAAAATCAGTCTGGCGCAATAACTTCGGCTTAGCGAATAATTTTCCGTTTCTAAATTTTAAAGGCTGTTTATTCGTCAGATTCTAAAAAGTTGAGCTAACTTGCGCTCATTGAAAATCAAAAATCAGCGCCATGAAGTTTCCGTTTATAAAACAATTTACAATTCTATTTTTATCCATTTTATTGGTTTCCGGCTGTTCTGTCAAATCGCGCGAAAAGCGAAAATCATCAGCACAGGAGATAAATATTGCTGAGCCGGGCTGGGTTTTGCTCACTGACGGAAAATCGCTCGACGGCTGGCAGGTAACGCAGTTTGGCACTCAGGGTCCCGTCATGGCAGCTGTCGGATATATCTCGCTTGGCATGGGAGACGGCTGCACCGGAATCACCTGGCAGGGCAATTTTCCGACTGTGGATTACGAAGTGAAATTAGAAGCTAAAAAAGTGACGGGCAACGATTTTTTCTGCGGAATGACTTTCCCTGTCGGTGGCTCCTTTTGCTCACTGATTGTCGGTGGCTGGGGCGGTCCCGTAACGGGACTGAGCAGCATTGACGGCAGAGATGCTTCGGATAACGAAACCAGCACGCTGAAAAAATACGACCACAACACCTGGTATAGCATACATCTGAAAGTTACCAAAGAGAGAATCGAAGCGCACATTGACGGGGAAACGCTTGTCGATTTCCCGTATGCCGGCAAACATCTCTCCATTCGCCCCGAAGTGGATCTTTGCAAACCTTTCGGCATCTGTTCATGGACAACCACAGCACATCTGAGAAATATTCAGCTGAAAGAGCGTATTTCCGAGTAGCCGGCAGAAACAAAAACAAGAACAGCCTCATGCGTTTCTTCAATTTCCGGCAACCAAAACGGAGATTGCTTGTTTACCTGTAAAGTTTTAAAATTATTTTACAATGTACGTAGGATTACTTCACACACATAACCTGTTTCGCTGGTTAGTTTTCATTGCTCTGATATTAGCTTTGGTTTTTTCAATTGTTGGCTGGGCAGGCAATAAAAGCTGGACGAAACAAAACAGAATCACCGGTCTGGCGCTTACTGTTCTCATGGATATTCAATTTTTATTAGGGCTGATTTTATATCTGTTTGTGAGTCCGGTGACCAAATCTGCTTTTGCAGATTTTGGCGCTGCCATGAAAAACACAAGTCTCAGGTTTTATGCCGTCGAACATATTTTGCTCATGCTGATTGCGCTGGTTTTTGTCCATATCGGCTGGGCTAAAATAAAAAGAGCGGCAGAATCACGGAAAAAACACCGTGCTGCCGCTATCTGGTTTGGTTTAGCTTTCCTGCTTGTGATTGCCGGAATTCCCTGGGACAGAGCTTTTTTCTAAAAAACTGTCAAAGTGCCTGATTTCTTTTGCAGGCAACCTAATCTGCCCTGTTTTACGATTCGTTTCGACCGTTATTTTTTCCTGCCGAGTAGATGTCGGAAATCAGATTTTGGTATTTGGAAGCGATCACATTCCGCCGGAGTTTCAGCGTGGGTGAAAGTTCTCCGCTTACCGGAGACCACTCTTCGCATACCAATCGTATCCTGCTGATATTTTCGTGAGAACCCAATGTTTTATTGATGGTCTCTACCTCTTTTTGAATCTTTTCAATCACCCCCGGAATCTGAATCAGCTCTTTGTTGTTTTCGTAACTTATTTTCTGTTCTGCGCACCACTGGTGCAGCAGCGGAAAATTGGGAGAGATCAGTGCGCTTGCAAACTTTTCATTAGCGCCGACAACCATTGCCTGCTCAATAAAGTTTGAAGCTTTCAGCTTGTTTTCAATCATTTGGGGCGCAATATATTTCCCACCGGAAAGTTTGAAAATCTCCTTTTTGCGGTCGGTAATCTTCAGATATTTCCCCTCTTCAAGAAATCCGATATCGCCCGTGTGGAACCAGCCGTCACTGTCAATCACTTCTGCAGTCAGCTCGGGTGCCTTGAAATAGCCCATCATTACGCCGGGTCCTTTACAGAGAATTTCACCGTCTTCTGCAATTTTCACTTCAAATCCATCCAGAACCGGACCGACCGTGCCGATTTTCATTTCACCGCTGGCGGGATTGTTCACTGCTATAACCGGCGATGTTTCCGTCAGTCCGTAACCTTCAAGATTAAACATGCCCGCCATGCCAAGCACCCGCGCAATCCGGGGTTGCAGTGCAGCGCCGCCGGAAACGATGTAAACGATATTCCCGCCCAATGCTTCGCGCCATTTGGAATAGATCAGCTTATCAGCAATTTTAATCTTGAGTTTAAGAAAAGGACCATATTTTTTATTGTATTCGAAATGCTTCGTCAGGCGAATTGCCCAGAAATAGATTGCTTTGGAGATTGCAGGCAGCTCTTTTCCCTTGGAAACAAATCCGTCGAAAACTTTTTCAAGCAGCCGCGGAACCGAATTGAACATGTGCGGTTTAATCTCCTTAATTGCCGAAATAATCTGCGACAGACTACCCACATAGTAAACGCCCATGCCTTTGTATTGAAAATGGTAATTTACACTGCGCTCATACACATGACACAAGGGCAAAAAGCTGATAACCCGGTGTTCATGTCCCAAATGGTGCATTTTGGAATGAGAGACAAAATTGGAAACCAGATTTTTCTGCGAAAGCATAACCCCCTTGGGAACTCCGGTGGTACCGGAAGTATAGATAATTGTCGCCAGATCTTCGGGCGTTATGGATGATTTTATCTCCTCCAGCCTCTCTTTGAACTGCTCTTTTTCAAACTCACCCAACGTCAGAATTTCCTGAAAATTTTTAGCTCCGTCAACCTCTTCAAAAGTGTAAATCTCCTGAATTTTATCTATTCGCCTCACAATTGGCTTCAGCTTTTCGTATAGTTTTGCATCACCTGCAATAACGAAATTTGCTTCGGAATGCTCTAAAATATACTTATACTCATCCTCGCCAATTGTCGGATAAAGGGGCACATGAACGGCGCCTGCCATTGCAATACCCATGTCGGCAAAATTCCATTCGGGACGGTTTGTGGTAACTGTGGCAATCTTGTCGTCTTTTTCAACACCCAAAGCAAGAAGCCCCAAGGCAAACTGATGTGATTTTTCGTAATACTCTTCGGTTGAGTAAACATACCATGCGCCATTTTTGTATCCCCCGAGCGCATCTTTACGTGGGAATTTCTGTAACCAGTTGTCCAGAACATCAAAAGTGCGTGTAACTGTCATTTCATTCATCCAATTTTAAAAAAACGGATAAATATACATGTTTTGAAATTCGTTAGCCCTTGAAAACATGGAAACTTAGCTTTAAACTAACTATTCATAATGATTCTAAATAATCACAATGTCCTGAAAGACAAATGCTTACCAACAACACATTCGACTAAGCGAATTATTTATTCGAAAGATATGGGGTTTTCAGACAGCAAAAAATGAATAAACTGCTACTTTTTTACATATTTCAAATCCTTCAGATATGCACCGATCATCAGTGCGGCAAGCAGAAGAATTATCACCGGAACTGCCGGGCTGACTCCGCCTGCAACTCCTTTTCCGTAGGAGTGTAAACCTGCCAGATAATAGTTTACGCCAAAATAGGTCATCAGCACGGAAGCAAATCCGATAATTGAAGCTAAATTGAAATTGTATGCTCCTTTGAGCGCCGGGATCAGCCGCATGTGTGCGATGAAAGAATAGACCACAACCGTAATCAGCGCCCAGGTCTCTTTTGGATCCCAGCCCCAGTATCTCCCCCAGCTTTCATTTGCCCAAACGCCACCGATAAAGGTTCCCAGCGTGAGGAAATAAAGCCCGACAATCACCGACATTTCGTTGATGGTGGTGAGTTGTTTGATGTAACCGCCAACTCTGTTTTCGTTGGATTTTTGTCTGAAAAGAATGAGTATGAGCACCATAATTCCGAGAAAGGCACTTAGTCCGAAAAAGCCGTAACTCGCCGTAATCACAGAAACGTGGATGGTGAGCCAGTAGGATTTCAGCACCGGAACCAACGGGGTGATTTCCGGATTCATCCAGCTCAAATGGGCAACAAAAAGGGAAATACCCGCTAAAAATGAAGCAGTTCCGATTACTAACGGATATTTTCTGCCGAAAATAACCCCTGCCAGCATGGCTGCCCAAGCCACATAAACCACGCTTTCATAGCCGTTACTCCACGGTGCGCGCCCCGAAATGTACCAGCGCAAAATGATGCCGCCGGTGTGAACTGCGAACAGTGCAAGAATAGCAATGAAAAAGAGCCATTTCAAAAAGGCGGGAAGCTGATTTTGCCGGAATATATTTATAAAAAGTACAAAAATCAGTAAAAATCCAAATAGCAGATAGTAAGGGAAAATGCGTTCAAAAGGATTAATCTTATTATATATAAGTTCTGATTTTTTATGTGTTTCCGAAGGAATTAAATCAGCGCCAAATTTTTTCTGAAAAGTTCCCGCTGCATTCAGTACATCCAAAGCTTCTGATGTATTTCCGTTGTTAACGGACTGAATCAGCAGATTGAATCCGTTTTGAATGAAAACTGAATCGCCGCCGGAGTATTCCGCAGCGCTCTCACCGGGCGAATACCATGTATCTTCCTTATCTGCACGTGGGAAAATATTGAATAGTCTTCCCTGAAAGACCATAAAACAGATGCTAACGCGCTCATCCAAATAGATATATTCATTTTCCAGCTGGTTACGGAAAGCGGCAGGCTTACGAAAAGCCGCCTGCACTTTTTCCGACAGAAGATAGTGTCCCTGCTCGTCAAACAGCTGCTGAATTGTGGCAGTTTTTCCGCTCAAACCAAGCTCGGCAGCCAGCGCCTTGTCGCCCACGCGAACAATCGGCAGGGTCTGCCAGATTTCAGGATGCACCATCATGCTCATCACCACCTCATCGGCAGTTTTTCCGTAAAGCGTGGATTTCCGCGACACTTTTCGCACGATTTCACTGCTCATGGTGTTCATGGGCTTGATGCGCCCGTCTGCGCTCTGCACCCACAACTCGCCAAAAGCTTTGGAAATCTGCGGGTCGATTGAAGGAATTCCGGCGCCAAGCCCCGACTGGGAAGATGCGCTGAATGAAAAACCGAAAATCAGTAATGCAACAGCGGCAATTTTTGCCGACTCCGTTTTCAGCCGTTTCACTAAGCGCTGGAAATAGGAGTGTCTGTTCATTAGCGAAAGTGCAAAACCAAGCGCCATCAAAATATAGCTGATATAAGAAATCCATGTTCCCCAAAAATCGTGATTTACCGATAAAACAGTGCCTTTTTCATCCTGATCATAAGAAGACTGGAAAAACTTATAGCCTCTGTAAAACAGCGTATTGTTCATAAATATGCGCGCTTCGCGTTCCACTCCCCGCGCATCGTCAAAGAGCACTACCTCAGAAGCATAGGAAGAAGGTGAACCGGAACCGGGATAGCGTTCCAGCTCAAACTCTTTCAGGAAAATTTTGAAAGGAAGTTGAATCGGCGCTGCACCATAGGCAAGTTTTAGCGTTGTGTTTGCTAACGGCACTTCCACCGTGTCGGCAGCAATGCCGGCATGTCCGAAAACCGGAACAACCTGCTGGCGGACGCCGTCAGACACTTCAACCATAACAGCCTGCTCATGAGTTTCGTGGGCGCTTCTCACTGCCGTAAAAACTGCTGCGGGATAAAAATCACGCACCATCACCCTGAAATCGTTCACGGCATACAAAAACATTTTCTGAATCGAAATGGTATCACCAACCTGATATTCAACACTCTCTTCGCTTGCCATCGTACTCGCTTCCACAGGATATGCGGAAATCATAAACAGGGCTTCATCCTGAATAAAAAATTTCAGGGGAGTCTCTCTTTGCGACTCAAAACCGACCGACATTCCCGGGTATTCCATCACATCGCCGCTGTTGAAAGTGAACGTTTGCATCCCCTGCCGGTCGGGTGCGGCAAACACAAAATCAAGAACAGGTTCGCCCGAAGAGGAAGGGATTGCCTTGCGCTCGGAGTGGTAAATAAAACCAACCGTTTTTACCTTAATCTTTTGTCCGTTGACATTAAAACCGGCAGAAAACTGGCGGGGTGTTATTTCCGAAAAATTGACATTTTTCTCCACCGCATCGCCGTTCACTTCGGCATAAAAAGTGGCATCAGACGAGAGAATAAAATCGCTGCTGCCATTTTCGCGAATGTGCATCGTGCCTTCATAGCCAAACCAGCGGGTAATTGCTGCTCCGACAAGCATAACCAAAAAAGCGACATGAAACAGCCCGATGGTGAAACGGCGTTTGTTCAGCAGTTTGTAGGTGAACAGATTGCTGAGCAGATTCAGTCCAAACAGCGCCCAAAGCGCTTCAAACCAGTGGGTATTGTAAATAAGAGAGCGGGCAGCCGGCGTTCCGTAGCTGCTTTCAACAAACGTGGCAACAGCCATGGTAAAAGCGAGCGTCAGAAACAGGAAAGCCATAAAAGGAAGCGATGTGACGAACCGGTATATCTTTTTCATTTTAAAATTCTTTTAACGCGCTGAAAATAATTTTTTTTGACCAAACAGCAAAAAGAAACTCGTGAAATAAGAGATTAAGGTACTTTAAGAAAACATATCGCCGGAGTTAGGCGAAATTAATCGCAAAGAATATAGTTTTCCCGGCGCGGATTGATCAGCAAAACCGGAAAACTTCCGGGGAATTTTATAATTTTCCTTTCAGGAAGTCCAAGCAGCCTGTCAAGGGGAGTAATTACCGAACTGCCAAGCAAAATGAACAGATTGGCAGCATCATTGTGGGCAAATTCTGCAGCTTCGACACTGTTGTAAAAACTCGATTTCTGTCCTTTGTAAATTTTGAAAGAGATATTGAATTTCTCCAATAATTTTTTGGTCAGCATCACATTTCTGCCAACCTGAATCCGCCTTTCGCGGTTGTTGTCATTGGCGGCAACAACAATGATCTCTGATCGGTTAAATCTGCCAAACCAGGAACTCCACAGTGAAATATCCTTATTCTCTTT